>CAXHAW010000198.1:0-4144 GCA_964014525.1 uncultured bacterium | reverse complement strand
TCATTGGAGAACCTTCACCGGATCAGCATTCCATGCTGCGTAGTTACGGTATTGATTACAGCACTACATCCAAACTAAGTGAAGAGGAAATCCAAGCCGAATATGCGCAGTCAGAACTTCTGTTGTTCTGCTCCACATTGGAAGGCTATGGCATGCCCATCATTGAAGCCCAAACAATCGGCGTGCCCGTCATCACCAGCGACAAGTCCCCCATGAAGGAAACCGGTGGGCCAGGTGCACTCCTCGCAGACCCAGAAAACCCAGCCTCCATCCGAAAGGCCGTTCTCTCCATTCTCGAAAGCGAGACGACCAAGGCGTCCTTAATTGAAAAGGGGTTCGAAAACGCGGCCGCATGTTCAGCCGCGCGGTCCGCTGCACTGCACGCAGAGCTATACGACGCGCTGCGCCAACAAGCGCGCTAACTCAGATGCGGGCCTTCAAGAAGCGCTGAACCTCAAACCAGCGCTCGGGCTTCAATACGATCTTGCCCTCCTTGTCCAAGAGGAAGTAAGTCGGCGTCTGCGTGATTTTGTAGTCATCAGTGATCGGCGCATCCCAACCCTTGAGTTGGCTCACGTTGGACCAAGGAATCTGGTTATCAGCAATGGCCTTGGTCCAAGCAGATTTTTGTTGGTCCACAGAAATCCCCACCATGCCAAACCCCCGGGGGTTCATTTCAGCGTACATCGGAACAAGGTTGGGAATTTCCTGCTCGCACTTGTGACACCAACTCGCCCAGAACATCACGAGGGTATACTTGTGGGACGCCACCATCTCGGACAAGTCAATCACTTTTCCTGAAGGGTCCGGTATCCTGAAATTGGGCGGCGTGTTGCCCACCCGAAGATTGATGATGCCCTGAGCGCGTTGGCGGATGACATCTGACAAATTCGCACCACAATCCTCATCGAAGATGTAGTTGTCAAGGATGTATTGGCAAATGGTCTCCTTTCCAGTGTTGTAGAAACCATCGAGCATGTTGTAGAGGGCAAACTCCAAAATGACTGGGTTTTCCTCACATGACGCTTTGACCAAATCGATACAACTGAGGAAACCTGAATCCTTGCCCTCGCTGAATGTCCTCATCATCGATTGAATCCGATCTGGCAATGCCATCGACCGGATCAAGCTGTTGTCGCTCATGTCCATATCACCGAGGAAGGTCCCTTTGTCACCGATGAAACGCGGCTGCTTCCATGTGAGGAACTTGGCCATGTAAGTTCCTAGGTTCTCGCGAATGAACTTGTGCTGGGTCTGCGCCAGCTCTTTCTGTTTCGCCTCCACTTGAGCATCGATCGCAGCTTCATTGCCTCGGCGCTGCTTGTAGAGCTGGCGAACCTGGTTTGAGTTCGCGGATTCAGCCCCGCGATAGGCAAACCAAGCCCGGTTCTCGCGGCTGTCCGTTTGCCCCCCAACGAGCCTTGCGTTCTGGAAATTGATCTGCAACACGTCCTCATCTGGGTTCAGGACCACATCTGCCGTCTTTTTGCCCGGCTCAAATCCCAAGCCGTAGAAGCCCCGGCCCACCTCGACACGACCAAAGTCAAAGCGTCCATTGTTGATTCTGGTCGAATCCATCACAGCAATGTTCCGTCCCTCCGTTTCAAAGAGATAGAGCATTCCATTTCGATTGGGGATGCTTCCACTAAAGGCCACCTTGCCCACCTTGTCTCCCCGGTTTTGATCGTCAATACCATTCAAAAACTCTGGGTTTTCTCGACCCCCTCCAGACACCTGCTGTTGGGATTCCTTTTCAGCTTTTGCAACTGAAGCAGCGGCATCTTTTCTTACCTGTTCGGTCAAAGCGGCCGCAGGGTCCACTGTTAGGCGGTTGTTCCGCGACTGAGCAGCGTTGTCAGCGTTGCAGGCAAGGAGAATCAGAGAAAGGCTGAGGGAAATCCACATGGCAGCTTGAATGCGTTGTTGCATGCCTAAAATTACGCCGCGGACAGGACTGGGCGCAAGGGCCCAAGACCACCCGCAAACGAAAGAAGGTGAATTGCGGCCGCAAAGCCAATTCCCCATTCCACCATTCCCTTGCCTAACTTGGGCTTATGGACCGCCAGACAGCCCTGCTTGTCCTTCAATTACCGGACGCACCAACACCTGATGAAGTGCATGACGCCTTCGAGGCGCACGTGTTCTCCATTCGGGACTTCCTGTTTCGCCAAACCGTTGTCCCTCGGGTCTTTCGCGCAAAGGTGGATCGGCTCCTGACCGCATCAGAAATCGGGGAGGTCCTTGGGGTTGAGCTCCCCTGCCTCGATGCAACTGTGCCAGATACAACACCCTTGGAAGGAACCGCAGACGCGGTGGTCAGAATCCATGCGGACAATGTTGGGCGACTGCGAACCGCCATGGCCGCCACCCTAGACCCCACCTGTCTGAGTCGGTTGGGAGAATGCCTAGTGAAGCGACAGGTGCATTATTTGGAATGGATGTCAGCCTGGTCCGCAGACCGTGAACTGGGAGAAGCCCCGGTGAAGCCCATGCGCGACGAATGGTCTCCAGCTGCATTTGCAACCGCTCTGGAATCAGAAAGAAAAAGCGAGGTTTTGCCCAAAGGCCACTCCCATTTGCTGGAGGCTGAGCTGCTGAGAATACGCACCTTGGCCCAATCGGCCGTTTCCGTTTAATCAACCCTGGTCTTTCGCCTTGTGCAACTGCAGAATCATGCCATCGCCCAATCCCACCTTGGGCACCACAATGGCGCGCGCATCAAACAAGCCCATTGCTTCGAGGTAAATCCGACACGCGGGTACAATGACGTCAGCGCGGTCTGGCTTTAAACCAAACAGATCCAGCTTCTCTTGGTGTGTGGCCGACTGCAACCTTGCGCAAATCGCCTCCAGGTCCTCCTTGAAAATGGGCGCCGTCCCCACGCCACCGGCCAATTTGTAAAGCCGGTTGATGTTGCCCCCGCTCCCAATCATAACCGGCGATGACACGGCATGCTTCTTCTGCAAATCTCTGCACCATCGGTGCATGTCCTCTCGCACCTGTGGGCTCACTTTGTCTTTGAGCAAACGGACTGATCCAATTCGAAAACTCTTGGCCTCAATCCGCTCTCCCCTGCGAATGAGCGTCAATTCAGTCGACCCGCCTCCCACATCCACGTAGAGGTAATCTTGTTCCCGCTCCAACATGGCAACAGAAAAGTTGGAGAAGATCAGGTCCGCCTCCTCACGACCGCCAATAATGTCAATAGACACCCCTGTGCTGTCCTTGATGTGGGCCACAATCTCCTTCCCGTTTTCTGCCTCGCGCATGGCGCTGGTGGCACACGCGCGGAAGTCCACCACGCCCATCGACTGCATCAGAAACCGAAAGGCCTGAATGGCATGGGTCAACGCCTGTTGTTTTTCAGAGCCAATTCGACCGGATTCAAACACGTCCTCTCCCAATCGAATCGGCACACGTGTGTAGGCCACTTTGTCTGAGCGCAATCTGTCTCCGTCCTCCCGAATCTCCTTCACCATCAGCCGGACCGCATTGGATCCGATGTCGATTGCTCCGTACCGCATCACCCCTTCTTTTTGTGGCGAATCTGGCGCTCATAAAACGCATACAACCCCCTGTGTGCCTCCACAATAGGGTCCCCCTCAGCGCGCCTCACATACCGGTTTCGCTGCTTCTTGTCCAACGTTCTGCGCTTGACATTGTCTTTGAGCTGAAGCTCAAGCATCGCCGTGATTTCTGCTTGAATCTGTTCGCTATAAATGGGCACGCTGACCTCAATCCGACGGTCGAGGTTGCGCGTCATCCAGTCCGCACTGGAGATGTAGAACTCGGGATTTCCTCCCGCCCCAAACGCGATCACCCGGGCATGCTCAAGGAAACGCCCCACGATGCTGTAGGCCTGGATATTGTCACTCAGCCCACTCACCCCAGCACGCAACGCACAGGCACCGCGGACGATGAGGGTCACGCTCACCCCTGCCTGACTGGCCTCATAAAGCTTGCGAATCATACCAGCGTCCGTGAGGTTGTTGCACTTCAACACCATCCATGCTTTTTTTCCGGCCTTCGCCTCAGAAATCTCGCGGTCAATCATCTGGGAAAACCTCCGCCGCGTGCTGTACGGTGAGACAATCAAATGACTGTCTCTTATACACATCTGACGCTGCCGACGATCCTACCTGTG
>CAXHAW010000197.1:0-4187 GCA_964014525.1 uncultured bacterium | reverse complement strand
GGCGGGCACACTGACGATGTTGGAAGTGCGGCAGACAACCTTGCTCTATCTGCACAAAGGGCAGAGGCGGTCATGGCGTTTCTGCTGGAGTCAGGGGCTGGAAAAGATCAATTAACGGCCGTCGGGTATGGCCAATCTCGGCCAGCCGTCGAGGCTGAAACAGAAGAGGCCCGGCGACAGAATCGCCGGACCTCTCTCCGCGTGGTGGGAATGGATTGAATCAGTTCACCATCATCGTGCTGGCACCAGTGGATGTCCACACGGTATAGCGACCAAACGCCCAACCTTCGATATCGAGAGAGAAGTGCAAAGCGTCCACTTGACCTTTGAACACGACTCTACCGGACATGTCACGGACCACAATTGGACCGCCCAATGCGCCGTCGGTCACACTAATGTCCACTGTTCCAGTAGCCGGAACAGGGCGGATGAGGACCGGATTCACCACAGGAGTGGGCACACTCGAGGGGTCCGACGTGCTGAATTCCTTGATGATGTTGGGGGGAGACCCAGGGTAGGAGGTTCCGTTAAACGCCAGATAGAAACCGCCGGTGTATGGGTTGACTGCGATGTCACGAATCCGCTGGTTGAAGCTGGAGAAGTAGGACTCTTCACCCTCTACACTGAGGCCGTCTTCGGACAGTTCTAAAACGCTGAGTCGTTCATATTGAGCGGATAGACCGCCCAAAACTGCCATCAGGACCTTTCCTTGAAACTCTGGAATGGCCTCGTGCGTGTAGTACTCCAGTCCATTTACCGCGATGCAGGGGGTCCATGCTTTGAGGGGCTCCATGACGTTCCATTCTGCACAGAATGCCTGCTCGGAATTGGTGTTGCATGCACCCTCGACATTGGGCCATCCGTAATTGCGTCCGGCTTCTACCAAGTTGAACTCATCGTCTTGATTTTGCCCATGCTCGGAAGCGTAGACAAGTCCGTTGGGTCCGATGCAAATGCCCTGTGAATTGCGGTTGCCCCAAGTGTATACGTAGCTGTCTTCATATGGATTGTCGGCGGGGATGGTCCCGTCTGGATTGATTCGAAGAATCTTACCATTGAGACTGCCGAGGTCTTGGCTTAGTTGGGATTCACCAGCATCGCCTGTGGTCATGAGCAAGGTGTTGTCGGGAAGCCAAAGCAGTCGGCTGCCGTTGTGGATCTGATATCCAGGCAGACTCAAAAGCTCTTGTTCATTGACCAATTCTGACCCGTTCCACTCAAAAACGCTCAGCTGCTCGGACACATTGAATTGACCATCACAATAGACAATCCAGACCCGAGGGTCTTCTGGGAAGTCAGGGTGATGAACCATGCCGAGGAGGCCGGGCTCTCCTTGACCGTTGAAGGTGACGTTGAGATCAAGCACTGTGGTGTAGTCTCCCGTGACCGGATCGATCCGGATCACACGTCCTTTTCGTTCACTGCACCAGAGCATGTCGTCTCCACCCCAAGCCAATTCCCAGGGAATTTGACTGTCATCGACAAGGTCAGTGGCGTAGAGCGTCGTGTTGCCGACGGTAAATGTGTCCTGGGCTTGAACGGTCAGTCCGAGCAGGAGCAAGGGAAGCAGATGCAATCGTTTCATGGTGCAAGAATAACCCGCACCGGGGCATCATTTCGGTCAGAGGGTCCCGTTTAATGCAACGGAGCCATAGGGCTGAATTTCACCGCCTTGAAGCGATCCGACAAGCAGACCTTCCATTGCTTCAACTGGCACTGCTTTTGGTGTCGGGTTGATCAGAATGGTCGTGCTTTCGTCGAGATATTGACGCTCTACAACCAACAGCCCAGAGGGCAGTGCCTCGAGGGAGGTCTGACCAAACAGCATGCTCATTCGAGAGCGGCGAAGGGCCGCCCACTCCGACACATGGCTCAGGGTCTCACGCTCTTGCTTATCGAGCGTTTCGAATCGCATCATGCGCCGGTTGTCCGGATCATTGCCTCCGACGTCAGCATACTCATCCCCTTGATAAATACAGGGTACGCCTGGCATCGACAGGTTGAATGCGGTGAGCATCCGCATGGCGCTGTGCCCGCGTGATCCATTTCGGCCAATGGCCCGGGTCCAACCCGCCAGTTTGTGGTCTTCGCCCCACATCACCGTGCCCTCAGCCAGCGAGGCAAATCGAGGGCGGTCTTGGTTGCCCGTTATGGTCCCCATCAGATGGTGGGCACCATATGTGTCCAGCCCTTCACGTGCCACGCGAACCAGGTCGTCCACACCCCCTTCATCTTTGCCAAAGGTGATGATCGCCTTGTCGTATAGATTGAAGTCAAATTGAGCATCAAGCATGCCTGTGCCCAGATAACTTGAGATGAGGAGAGGGCTGCCGTAGGTCTCTCCAATCTGGAAGATGCGCCGTCCTGACCCGCTGGTTGCCCCTTTGATTTTTTGGGTGAGCCGACGCCAAAAGACCAGGGGTATGTGTTTGGTTGCATCGTGTCTGAAGCCGTCGATGTCCGTTTCATTTACCCACCAGAGTGCGCTATCGGTCATCGCTTCGTAGACCTCTTCTTTGCGCAGGTCCAAGGTGGGCAAAAAGGTGTCGAACCACGTGGTCAAGCGCTGCTCATCCCAGAGTTGTGTGTTCTCTGTGCCGTCAGGTAAATACAAGGAGGTGGCCCATTCTGGATGTGCTTTGTACAGCGGGTGTTCCTCGTGAACGTGGTTGGCCACGTAATCGAGGATGAAATTCATGTCTTGTTTGTGTGCAGCGGAAACAAGGTCATTGAGTTCATCTCGGGATCCGAATCGGGGATCGAGATCGGTGTTTGAAATGGGCCAATACCCATGGTATGCGCTGAATCGACTGGAGACATCCGTGGACGGGTCCTGCCAGAAGCCATAAGCAGCGTCCGGGTTCTGAGTGAGGGGGGACACCCACAGGGCGGTCGCGCCAAGCCGAGAGAAATAACCGTCTTCCAAGGCCGATTGTATGCCAGACAAATCCCCACCGTGGTCATTGGCTCGAGGATGGACCTCCGGATTGTCCAAAGTCCGGTCATTTTCCGGGTTCCCATTGCGGAATCGGTCCAGCATCATGAAATACAGAATCTGAGACTCCCAGTCCTCACGGACCAGTTGGTCGGGGTCCATGATGGGGATGCCGTCATAGAGGGGAATGCGCACCTCCATGCTTGGCGCTCCTGTCCCCGATGCCCACATGCGCAGATTGGTCCTTCCCGCAGCATAGGCGGCCGCGGGTATCCTTACAATCCCGGTGCCATCCTCACCGAGGAGACTGGTGGTGTAGAGGTGGTTTTCCCACCATGTCCAGATGCGAGCACCAGGGGTGCCCATGAACCGAATGTCATGGACTTGATTCCCGCCAAAACCAATGGCCGCCAATTCAATGGTGTTAGTTTCACCAATGACGGTCAGGAGCGAGTTGAATCCGCCAAATCCGTTGTCGACTTTTTCGGGGTTGACTGGGTCTGGGATTTCAGTGCCATCCAAAATGAGCTGATACGGGTGTTTACCGACCATCAGCGCCAAATCAATGCCCCATGTTCCATTGCCTTCTCGGGACAGTGGGTGGCTTGTTCGGGACCACCCATTAAAGGCGCCCATGATATAGACCTCCCGGGGGTTCATGTCGGCCAAGTCAATTCGATACGCAACCGTCTTCTGCTTGCTTGCCAAGACCGGAACATGCTCACTTTGCCCATCCAAAATGAACTGGATGGCCCCAATACCGACGTTGGGCTGGCCGTGAATCCAGAAGCCCCTCTCACCTTGGAATACAGTGTCGCGGCAAGGGACACTTTCGCCCCAATTGGGAATCCAGTTCACCGCTTGAGGGGCGCTGCCAGGACAGAAGTCATCCAAGACAATCCAAGTGGAATCTGGAGCGAGTCTGACGGGCATGGCCACGCCGGGTATGACCTGCTGCCTGTGACTGCCGGCGCGATCATGTGATGGATTTGCACAGCTGGTGACCATGGCGACGGTGAAGATCAGCGGGGTCAGTGTAGACAATCTCATGGGGTGGGGATATCAGAAGCGCCCGGTTGAGGACCGGGCGCTTCTCTTTTGCAATTTCAAAGGTGTTGCACGCTACAGATCATTCGCAAATCAAGATGCCAAGGCTGTTTGCAGGCGGAGGGCCAGAGAAGGTGTACCCGGGCTTCGTGATGTACCAGCTGTCTCTTATACACATCTGACGCTGCCGACGATCCTACCTGTG
>CAXHAW010000196.1:0-4194 GCA_964014525.1 uncultured bacterium | reverse complement strand
GTGGGGGGCTCTTTGGTTGAGTCTGACATGCACGCTGAAGCCTTGGCCCTTCTTGAAGCAGCCAAGGCCAAGGGCGTTGAGGTCCACTTGCCTTCGGATACAATCTGTGGAGACGCATTTTCTCCGAATGCCAATCAATCCACCTATCCGACGGGTGCGATTCCGAATGGCTGGGAAGGGATGGACATTGGTGTGGAGAGCGCCGCCGCTTTTGTCGGTGCTTTGGAAGGTTGTCGGACCATTTTGTGGAACGGCCCCATGGGTGTGTTTGAGTTTGATCGTTTTGCTGAGGGGACCAATCTCATTTCGAAGGCCATCGTCAAGGAGACGGGCCGGGGCGCGTATACGCTCGTGGGGGGAGGCGACTCTGTGGCGGCGGTGAACAAGGCCGGCTTGGCCGACCAGGTGAGTTATGTGTCCACGGGTGGCGGCGCGATGCTTGAAGGCCTCGAAGGAAAAACCCTGCCGGGAATCTCAGCCATCTTGGACACCTGACGAACGTCATCGTGAAAGAGTGAAACGCCAGCTAGGTGTTTCTCGTACATTAAGGATACCAATGCGTTTCCTTTTTATTCTCTGCTGTGCGGCGTTGCCTTTTGCCGCACAAGCTCAGACAGAGTTGCTCGGTGGGGCTCCTTTGTCCTCGTCGACCCCCACGTTTTCAGCACAGAACCACAGCGCACCTCCGGGAGGGTTGTGGGCCGATGCTTCTGCACCACTGCCCACGAATGCCTGGTGGCAGAATATCGCGCTCGGAAGCGGAGGATACACCATCAACACACTACCATACCAAGTCCAGGTCCATGGTGACGGACTGAAATTCGGCTTCCCAGGGAAGGTGGTCGCGGAGAACTTCATCTTCACCTCCTTTACTGAGAACCTCAGTTTTCGAGCAGTGGAAGGGCTGCCTGCCCAGCAGGTTTCTGACTATGGACCGTTGTCTGTGAGTTTGGATTGGGGAACGGGAACCGGTTCGATGCATGTGGACCTCGTGCGGGGCCAGCCATACATGACGGCCCATTACGACGGGTTGACTCCTCGCGTTGGGACGGTGCATGCCATCACGGGGCTCAACGGAGGTACCGCCAGTCAGTCGGTCACAGACACGCGCTTCGAGGTGCAGATGAACAACGGCCAGACTTGGGTTCTGTATGCTTCGAGTGAACTGACATTGTCATTGGACAATGGGTCTCTAGAGGCAAGCGGCACGTTTACTGGATCCTTGAGGGCGGCGTTGTTGGACGGCTTCAGCGATGCGGTTCTGGACGCGCATGCCGGTCGAATTCCCACAGGGGGCAGCGTTTCGGCCACAGCATTCAATGACATTGGAACCATTGCGTTTCAGTGGGAAACGGTGGGCTCAGGGCCGCTTTTAATGATGGCATTGCCGCATCACATGGATGTGTTGGACGCCCCCAACTCTACAAGCGTGATCAGGAACACGCTCAAGGGAGACATGACTGGAATTTCTGGAGAAAGCTGGACCATGGAAGAGCCACTCACGACCATTGGGTTTGAGTCTGCGAATCCAATTGCGCCCGATTTGGAGCAAGAGGTCCGGGACGCGCTTGCTGCGGATGTCAACTTCCAGGTGTTGGCACCCGACCCCTACTTCGGAGGCAAGCAGTTTGCAGCCCTTGGAAGGCTGGCAGTCATCGCGGATGAGCTCAACGAGCCCGCATTGGCTTCCCAAGTCAGGACCAACCTTGGCAGTGCATTGGAGAACCGATTGGCGGGTCTAGATGGTGATCCATTGCTGTACGATGAGGACTGGGGCGGACTGGTGGCGACGGCGGGAATCAGCAACCCGGCTGCAGCATTTGGGCAGGGCTATTACAACGACCACCATTTCCATTATGGGTACTGGATATATGCCGCGGCAGCGATGGCCAAGGACAACCCGGCTTGGGTCGCTCAGTGGGGCGATGAGGTCATGGATTTGATTCGTGACATTGCAGAGCCTTCGGGGGCTGATCCACATTTTGGCTTCATGCGAAACAAGGATTGGTTTGTGGGTCATTCGTGGGCTGCGGGCCTTTTTGAATTCGGGGACTCTCGCAATCAGGAGAGCACCTCTGAAGCAGTGAATGCGTGGTATGCCGTGTATTTGTATGGGGTGGCCATCGGCAATGACCGCCTCCGTGATTTGGGCCGGGTGATGTTGGCCACAGAGCTCCGTTCCACCTGGAAGTATTGGCAGATTAATGAAGGGGAAGGGATTTATCCCGAACCATTTGCCTCAAATAAGGTGGTCGGCATTCTGTGGGGAACCAAGGTGGACCACGCCACGTTTTTTGGGGCCAACCTTGAATTCATCCATGGCATCCAGATGCTTCCATTTACTCCGATTACTGAAGAGTTGCTTCGCGCGGAGTGGATTGAGGAGGAGTATCCCGTGGTGTCTACGGTGGTGGATGACCCCAATATTGGAGAGGGATGGAAGGGGTTCATATACATGGCGCACGCGGTGATTGACCCCGTGGCAGCGTGGTCTGAGGCGGCCGCCTTGACCGGGTATGATGACGGCAACACACGGACCAACACGCTTTACTGGCTTTCCACGCGTCCGGGTTCGGAGAACATCGATGGTGGAGGGGGTGATTCTGGTGGTGGTGGTGACCCCGTTCAGGGGTGCACGAATGAAGACGCAGTGAACTTCAGCCCAAGTGCCACGGATGACGACGGCTCATGCCTGTTTCCGGTCACCTTGTCTGTGAACATGGGAAACCCCGATGCCCCGGAAGGCCCCATTTATTTGGCGGGCACGTTCAATGGGTGGAGTGCGGTTTCGGACCCGATGTCAGATGACAATGGAGACGGAATTTGGACCATTACCATGTTTTGGCCTACAGGTCTCCAGGAATACAAGTTCACCACGTTTGATTGGGGTGAGTCCGAGCAGTTTGTTGGAGGAGAGTCTTGCACATTGACCACGGGGGAGTTCGTGAATCGCATGCTGATGGTCAATGGGGCCACAACACTGCCCGCGGTCTGCTGGAACAGCTGTGACCCTTGTGCAGGTGGTTGTCCGGTCGACATTGATGACGACGGAATCTGTGATGATGTGGACCCTTGTGTCGGACAGGTTGACGCCATTGGCGTTTGCAATGGCGGGTGTGAAACCGACAGTGATGGCGATGGCATTTGTGATGATGTGGACCCGTGTATCGGTCAGTTGGATGCTTGCGGAGTCTGCAATGGACCGGGTGCCGTCTATGAATGTGGCTGTGAGGACATCGCCGCGGGTGATTGCGATTGCGAGGGCAACGGCCCTGACGCTTTGGGTGTTTGCTCAGGCGATTGCCAGAGTGATGCCAATGGCAATGGGATCTGTGATTCTGAGGAGGTGCCAGGCTGCACCTATTTGGACGCGGTGAACTTCAACCCTGTCGCCACCATGGACGATGGAACGTGTGTTTTCGGGAATGGCCCTTGTGCTGAGGATGTGAATGGCGATGGCCTTGTGGGCGTGTCGGACATTCTTTTGGTTCTGTCTTCTTTTGGGCAGACGTGTTCTCCTTGACCGGATGGTGCGAGTGACACGAAAAAGGCCCGGCAATTGCCGGGCCTTTTTGTTGGAGGTCTGGAGCGGATTCGAACCGCTGTAGCAGCTTTTGCAGAGCTGAGCCTAGCCACTCGGCCACCAGACCATCTTGTTTTCCCCAACCGAAGCGGGGAAGCAAATATACGGCAGTCCTTCCGCAGGGTTTCATTGCATCTAATTTTCCTGTTGTGAAACGACGTGAGGACAGACAAGTAGATTGGCGGAGTTGGCCAGCCAATGTGCTGACATTCATCAACCTGGGTGCAGGAGCCTTGGTGTGCTGGTGGGCGGCTTCGGAATTTGATTTGGGTTGGGCACCTGCTGAATGGCTGGATTCTTTGGGTTGGATGGAGCTCTGGATGGATGGAATTGGAACCAAGGAGCGGCGTGTGGCTGGAATTTTGTGGCTTTTGGTCGTTTGGGGCTTGGGTCAACTGTGCGATTTGCTTGATGGAGCGGTTGCCCGGGCAATGGGGGCGGAGGGGGCGCAGGGCGCGATGTTGGACTCCATGGCAGATTTGGTTTCTTCTGGGTTGGCTCCGGCGTTCATTGGCATGGCGTTGATGATGGAAATGCGGGCTGCTGTCGGATTGCCTCCTGGGTTTGAGTGGGTGACCATTCTCGCTTTGATGGTCATGATGGCTGGCGCT
>CAXHAW010000195.1:0-4194 GCA_964014525.1 uncultured bacterium | reverse complement strand
TCGCCGTCTTGGTTCTGCGCGGCGCTATATTGCGCGTAAGGAGTTGGGGTTCCCTCTCCGCATCCAAAGCAAACGCAAGCAGACCATGGCCACCACGTCAGACATCAAGAATGGACTCTGTATCCGTCACCAAGGCGGATTGTACCAGGTCATCGAGTTCCTCCACAAGAAGACGGCTCGGGGAGCGGGCAACGTGTGGACGAAGATGAAGAACCTCGAGAACGGAAAAATCATTGAGCACAGCTACAACACAGGCTCCAAGATTGATGTGATCCGAGTGGAGACCCATGAGTACACCTATTTGTACGAGGACGACATGGGGTACAACTTCATGAATTCGGAGACATTCGAGCAGCTTATTCTAGAAAAGCACCTCATCGACAACTCCCAGTTTCTTCAGGACGAGATGAAGTGCCTGATTGTATTCCATGCTGAGGAAGAGCGGCCTTTGAGCGCCACCTTGCCCAGCCACATTGAGGCGGAGGTTACGTACACGGAACCCGGTGTCAAGGGAGACACCGCCACCAATACACTGAAGCCCGCTACGATTGATACGGGAACGGAAGTCCGGGTGCCATTGTTCATCAACATTGGCGACCGCATCAAGGTGGATACCCGCACAGGAGACTACTCTGAAAGGGTCAAGAAGTAAGGCAGATGTCCGCTGATATCCGGACAGCAAAACGGCTGGAGCGCCTGCGTCAGCAGGCGGATGCGTTGCTGGACTTGACACAGGCCATCAACCGTAATGTGCCGGATGAGGCGCTGTTCGGGAGCTACAAGCGGGTCCTGAAATCCCTTGGCGTAGGCAAGCTTGCCTTGTTTTGTCGCGATTCGGAGGGCCCTTCTTGGAGTTGTGCGGTAGAGTGGGGTTATCCCGCCAAGCTTCCTCGACTAGAGGATGCGGACGCCGCACTTGGGGGCAAGGCGCACGCCATTGTGACTGGTGATACCGAGGTCGAGTTCGACTTGGCCATTCCCGTGGAGCATGAAGAAGACGTCATTGCTTACGTCGTCATGGGCGATCGGGAGGAGGGCCGTGGAATGAGCCCTTCGATACGGCACGTCCGGTTCATCACAACCTTGACCAATGTGCTTGTTGTGGCGCTTAGAAACCGGTTGCTCACGATGGAGCGGATTCGAACGGCTGGATTGGAGCGAGAACTGGAGCTTGCCGGCGAGATGCAATCGATGCTTTTGCCCCGGGTGCTTCCAGACGACGATCGACGAAGTTTTTCAGCGCGCTATCGGCCTCACCACCACGTGGGCGGAGACTACTATGATGCTGTCCGGCTCGGGGATGGACGCATGGCCATTGCCATTGCAGATGTGAGCGGCAAGGGAATGCCTGCAGCCTTTCTCATGTCCAATTTTCAAGCGCATCTGCACGCCCATCTCGAGCGCGGAGAAGTGGACCTAGAGGGGTTGGTTCGGTCCTTAAATCAGCGCGTCTTCAGCAGCGCGCGTGGCGAGCGATTCATCACGTTCTTTTTTGCACTACATGACCCTGTCGAGGGCAAAATATCTTATGTGAATTGCGGCCACAATCCGCCGCTTTTTGTTCCCGAGAAGGGGCCTGGAATGTTTCTCGGCGCAGGATGCCCAGGTCTGGGCATGCTCGACCTCCTACCTGTCGTAGGGGTTGGCACCTTGGATGCACTGCCTGGGTCCACGCTGGTCTGTTTTACTGACGGGCTTGTCGAACAGGAAAACGAAGCCGGTGAGGACTTCGGGGAACATCGGCTTCAGCGCCTGGTCGAATCGGACCGGACGGTCGGTGCCGAAGGCTTGAACGCCTCTATCATTGTGGAATGGGAGCGCCATCGGGGGACGGCGAGTCCAGCTGACGATACGGCGCTGTTAACGACTCGGTTTTCCTAAGGCTCAAATCCAGGGCGACCAAAATGGCGAGGAACCCCCAGAAAGGGGCGCTGGCCTTGTCGGTGTCCAGGTAGTTGTTGAGGACCCCGTGGATGAAATAGGTCAAGAGCCCGAGATAGATGGACAAGGCCCAAAGTGAAGCCCAGCGGTCCGTCCGGCGCAGTTGACTGTAGACCCGGAATCCCATGACTGTGGACAGCCAAAGAAAAAGGACCATCACGATGCTTCCAGGAATGCCTTGCTCCGCGAGGGGTCCCAAGTATTCACTGTGGGCATTCCCGCGGTCCGCGTTGTTGGTGGAGATGATGGTTCTGTGCTCAGATCGTTGGTATGGGGCGTATTGGAATTGGTAGGTTCCCGGTCCCCAGCCGACAACCGGTCGCTCTCGCCAAAGGGCAATTGCGCAGCTCCATCGGTTGATCCGCTCCAAGTTGGAGGCGTCGCTTGAGACGTTGCTGATGGATTCTACATGCTCGGTCAAATCATCCGAGGAGTCTTGGTCATTTCTTTCTAAAGAGATGATCAGTTGGTCCCAAATCAAGAGGACCATAAACAGACCCAAAACACCACCTGCAAGCAACGTCCTGAGGCGGAACCCGAGCATCATCAGTGCTCCAATACCGCCGGCCGCGGCCACCGAAACCCACGCCGCTCGAGTAAAGGACAAGATGAGTCCAATGGACAGAATGAGGAAGGCTCCACCCAGAGCCAATTTTTTCAGGCTGTTTGGGCGCGGCTTGAGAAACATGACCAGCGCAGGAAACCAGAACATGGCCAGAACCGCACCATAACTGGTGTGGTCTTTGAAAAAGGGGTCCATGACCCAGTGTCCGGCCTGCTTTTCGAAACCGTATCCCGCATGTCGAATGACGGTGTAAGTGATCACGGCAAGAAGGGGCACCAAATAGAGCAGAACGAACCGTTCTTGGTGCCTTTTGATTCGGACCAAAGGCGCCAAGAGAAAAAAGAAGCCGACAACGAACCACCCCCTTGCAATTAGGAATTTGAAAGACACGAGGGGGTCTTCTGAAGTCAGGGTGGTGATGAACAGCCAGATGAACATCAACTGAATGCACCGTGTGATGGGATGGGCCTCAAGGCCGGGGTTTAGTGGCAGTCCGCGCAACCGGTCGAGCGCGAACAAGAGGAGCAAGCCGAAGAGCAGGGGTTCAGTGGGGAGATAGAACCCAATCCCGCCAATTTCTAGCTGTTCGAGGTTGAGGCTGAGGGGGACGCTGGCCACCAAGCCCAGGAGGAGAAGGTCTCGTCGCGCCAAAGCGAGTGCCACGATGCCAACACAGATGGGCAGCAGGGCAACGGGATAGGCTTTGGCTGCAATCGCGCCACCGAGCACCACCGCATAGACAGCGGCCAAAGCCACTGCGGTGCCTTCAGGACCGGTTCGCCAGGAACTGGGCCTTTGGCTTCGGGTCGAAGGGTTCGTCCCGGCTGCGCCCATTAATTCACAGCATCCCGGAACAACAAAAAGACCAATCCCGCCAAGGCGACGGAGATGGCGCCCATCACCGTGATGAGCCAACGCACAGGCCTCGCCTTTTTGTCCGCTACGGCCGCGCGATCGACCACAAAAGCAGCCGGGATTTGGGATTCAGCATCCAATTTGTTCAGGTCGAAACGCTTTTTGAGCACCGCCTCCTGCTCGTATGCGTCTTCCAATTTGGTGGTGAGCTGGTTGAATTCGTTTGCATAGGGAGTGAGCCGCTCCATTTTGCCCAAAATTTCAGTTGCTCTTGAGCGAAAACCTTCAGCCAATGCAGTGGCATATTGATCGTTCAACCCTTCGATTTGGACAGGGTAATCATACACTCCTTCCCTTCGCAAAGCGGCAAGGCGACCTTCCATCCGCTCGATTCCCCCTTGGTGCTGCTCCAGGCTCTGCTTGGCATAACGAAAAGCTTCCATGGCGCGGTCGTTTCGCAATTGGTTGGAGACGGAGTCCGTGAGGTTTGCCACATCATTTGCGATGTCGCGCGCCATGCTGGGGTCTGTATCAAATGCATCGATTCGAATCGAACCGTAACGCGTCAGGGCGGCATCCACTTTGCCTGCATAGACCTTGGCCATGGCCGCTTGCGCTCCTGATTCTCCTTTGATGATGTCGTAGTGACTCCAGAGGTCGTACTTCTCGATGATGCGGCGCCGGACCCGATCCGAATTCAGGATTTGCAGCAGCCGCTCCGCGTCTTCCGTTTCTCCGTAGGCCAAGATGTCTTCTCTCTTTTCCGCCTCATAGAACTGCGCTCCGATGGACCTGTCTCTTATACACATCTGACGCTGCCGACGATCCTACCT
>CAXHAW010000194.1:0-4225 GCA_964014525.1 uncultured bacterium | reverse complement strand
GTCCTGCCACCGAGGGATTGCTTCAGCCTTCTGACGATCTGAACTACTACCTGTACCTCTGGACAACACAAACTGCTGATTGCGGCAGCTTCAACGTTTCCATGTCTGGTGAGGTGTCCGGTTGTACCGACCCCTCAGCATCCAACTATAACGAGAATGCTACTGTGAACAGCGGTTGCCTCTACATCGGGGTTGTTCAGCCTAACGACAGCTGTTCCAATGCAGTTGCAATGGCTTGTGGAGAGACAGTCAGTGGTAACACGGGTGGATCCACAGCTGTGGGTGGCGACAATGCTTGCGGCGGAAGCGGTGCAGGTGTCTGGTACACGCTTGACAATGGTGGTGCAGAGCAGTTGATTACCATCAGCACTTGTGGCTCTGGTACAGCTGCTGAGTTTGAGGTTTTCCAGGAAGTGGATGCCCCAGACGCAACCCTTGAGGTGACCAACATCAACAACGACAACATTGGGAACATCAGCGCTGCTATCTATTCAGGTGGAGTGTTGCTCGATTCGATCCCAGCAGGTGATCTCTTGCCAACGATCTTCCAGAACTACTACTACTCGCTTGCAGGTGGTGATTACACCGTGTACTTCTACAACGATGCAGGTGGTGAGTTGGACGGAATTGCCGCTTCAGTCATCTCTAGCGATGGGTCTTCACAGGATCTGCTCTGCAGCGGTGGTTGCTCCACCGACCCACAGGTGTGCTTCGATTTGAGCATCACCACTGATGGATTCGGAGGCGAGACTTCTTGGGATGTCACCAACGCTGGTGGTACAGTTGTTGCCAGTGGCGCGCCTGGATTCTCAAATAGCACAATCACGGAGACGGTCTGTTTGCCTGCTGGCACGTACACATTGAATGTGAACGACAGCTGGGGTGACGGTATCTCTTCGCCTGGTTCAGATGATGTTAACGTAACCACCGCAGGTGGCGATGCATTGGTCGTCGCAGGTGATGTGGATGGCACTGGGTCCAGCTGGACCTTGAACTTGGAAGCCAGCCCATTCAACTTCCCTGCTGGTGCTACAGTTGAGCAGTCCTTCACCATCTTCGGTGGAACGGGAACATGCTCTAGCCTGTTGTGCTGGACAGAAGGAGGAAACACGGAGACGTTGTCCGAGTCTTGTGACGGCGGAGAGACGTTCCAGTTCATCTCTGACGCCAACGCGAGTAACTACGCGATTTTGGTTGCTGCCGGGAGTGCTAACCCACTCGGCGGACCATTTGAGTTGAGTGTGACGTGTGAGCCTGTGGTTTACGGTTGTATGGATGAGCTTGCTTGTAACTACAACTCAGCTGCCAACGTTGACGATGCTGATGCTCCTTGTGACTACACCAGCTGTCTCGATTGCGAAACTGAAGCTTGGTCATATTGCTACGACAGCAATGAGAGCTGGAGCTTCCAACTCAACAACACCAACGGTGGTGGAACCATTGTCATTGACCTCGCTGGGACGACCATTGAGCAGGGCTGGGACGAGCTTACCATCGACGATGCTGCTACGGGTGCGAACTTGTACAACAGTGACGATGATGTAGATGATGGCCTCGTGATTGGTACGGATTCTGTGATCGTGAGCTTCACGTCTGACGCTTCTGTGAGCTGTGTCTCTGGAAGCGACTTGTTCATCAGCTTGGCCATCACGTGTGCTCCTGCACCGTCGACCGGTTGTTCTGATGAGAGTGCTTGTAACTACACGGGCCCAGTCGACTTTGCTGACGACAGCCAGTGTGACTTCAGCTGCTTGGGTTGCACGGACTCTGATGCTGTGAACTACAATCCGTTCGCTTCTGTGGACGATGGTTCTTGCTGCTACGGCGCGTCCATCAACTTCAATCTCTTGGACACCTTCGGTGACGGATGGAACGGAGCGACATACAGCTTCTACAACGGTGCTGATTCTCTCTTGGCGACGGGTACGCTCGAGACCACTGAGAACGGTGGTGATTTCGATACGGATGCGATTTGCTTCGATGTGGCTGAGTGCATGACACTCATCGTTACTGACGGTTCGTTCCCGTCTGAGGTTGTCTGGAACATCACCAGCGGTGGTGTTATCATCGCCGGTCCTAACGGTCCTGGCACTTACAGTGTTGGAATTGGTACGGACTGTTCAGAAGGTTGCGGACTTCCGTTTGCGCCTAACTACGTGGATCCAGACAGTGTGGACATCGTGAACAACGATCTCTGTGACTTCGATGGCTACGTGATGGGCTGTACCTACCCTGACGCTGAGAACTATGACGAGACTGCCACCAACGATGATGGATCTTGTGAGTTCGACGTTGCCAACCCTTGTCCGACCGACTTGAATGGTGACAACCAGACGACGACTTCTGACTTGTTGATTTTCCTCGGTGCCTTCGGTACGATTTGCGGAGAGTAATCAATCAGAGTTAAGAACGTTTACGTTCTAAACATTCAGGAAAGGCCCGACGCAAGTCGGGCCTTTCTCTTTTCCCCATCTTCGCACCATGGCAACAGCAGTTATGGTCACGGGCGCTGGATCGGGAATTGGAAGGGCTACAGCGATTCGCTTGGCAGAGGAGGGTCATGTTGTTCTCTTGGTGGGACGGCGAGAATCACCTCTGGAGCAAACGCGAGGTCAATTGGTGGGACATGGTCATCTGGTTTTACCGGTGGATGTTTCTGACCGCATGGCCTTGCATGTGGCCTTGTTGAATGCCCTCGGTGAACCTGGTGTTGGTTCCATGGACTTGGTTGGGGTGTTTGCCAATGCTGGAATAGGCGGTGCCAATGTTTACGATGTTGACGACCGTGCTGACCGCTGGGATGAGATCCTTCGTGTCAATGTGTCGGGTGTGTATGTGACCCTGCAAGAATGTCGTCCTTACCTCCAAGCCGCGTCGCGGCCGGTGACACATGCTGTTGTGACGGCCAGTGTCTTGGCTCGCTTTGGGGTGCCGGGTCAAAGTGCATATGTCACATCAAAGACAGCCATTCTGGGATTGGTGCGAAGTCTTGCTGCAGAATGGGGCATTCATGGCATTTTGGTCAATGCGATTTGTCCTGGATGGGTGGAGACGGATATGGCAAAAGAGAGCATTCAGCGCATGGCGGATGCCCAAGGGATTTCGTATGCCCAGTGTCATGCGCAGCAGTGTGCTTTGCTGCCTACTGGAAAGATGAGCAGTCCAGAGGAGATGGCTGAAGCGGTTGTTTGGATGATGTCCGCAGGTCAAACTGGAATGACGGGACAAGGTGTGGACGTCAACAACGGAAGTTGGATGTCCTGAATGCATGAGCTTGATGAAATTGGATAGCAGGCACTTTGTTGTTTTTTTGCTCTTGACCACGGGTACACTCCGAGGCCAAGAGCCCCGATGGTCTTCCGAGGACAGTGTGATGATCGAGCGGATTCACAGTCATGTCTTGGGTCAAGGAGAATGTGTATCTGATTTGCAGGTGTTGTGCAAGGATGTGGGCGCGCGATTGAGTGGTTCACCTGAGGCGGACGCGGCGATTCTTTGGGGGGCAAAAACCCTGCGTGAAGCGGGTGCGCCAGAGGTGAGGATGCAAGCGGTGATTGTGCCCCACTGGGATCGGGGTGACAGAGAGATGGCTTGGCTTCGTGTCGATGGTGGACAGGCGGAGCCCATTCGCATCAGTGCACTGGGTGGCAGTGTCGGCACAGAGGGGCCGATCGAGGCTCCGGTGCGGGTCTTCCGTCAATTTGACGAATTGGACAGTCTTGGTGAGGAAGGGTTGGACGGGGCCATCGCGTTTTTTAATCGTCCGATGGACCCTTTGATGATCAATGCTGGAGGAGCCTATGGGGGAGCGTACAACCAGCGTTCAAAAGGTGCGGTTGAATCGGCTCAGCATGGGGGTGTAGCGGCACTCGTTCGGTCGTTGACCCATGCGTTGGATACGTTTCCTCATACAGGTGGCATGCGCTATGCGGATGAAATACACCGGGTGCCGGCCGCCGCGGTGAGCACGGTGGATGCACGTCGAATTGCCCAATTGGTGGCCCAAGGTCACGACGTGCGTGTGGGCTTGGACATGGGCTGCGTGTTGCACGAGGACAAATCCCAAGCCAATGTGATTGCAGAGTGGAAAGGGTCTGAATTCCCTGATCGTTATATCGTCGTGGGGGGCCACCTCGACAGTTGGGACATCGGAGAGGGTGCCCATGATGACGGTGCGGGTATCGTTCACAGCATTGAAGTCATGCGGTCTCTGAAAGCTTTGGGG
>CAXHAW010000193.1:0-4235 GCA_964014525.1 uncultured bacterium | reverse complement strand
GAGACAGGCCGTGACCGGCACCTGGGCCAAGAAGGCGTTGAAGGAGGCCAAGAAAATGGGCAACGCACAGGCCATCACCTCGAGCGAGGATTCCGGATTCAACTGCATCCCTGCCCTGCCTTCTCAAAGCAGTGCCGGCGCTGTGCACATTACAACCAACAACACCATCTACGGCACCCAATACGCGGGAGACCCCACCACAGACAAGCCGCTGGTGGCAGACATGAGTTCGGACATCTTTTCCCGTCCAGTGGACCTCTCCAAGTACGATTGCATCTACGCTGGCGCACAGAAAAACATGGGACCCGCTGGCACCGTACTCTACATCTACGACAAGAATGCCGCCGGAAAACATGGCCGCGACTTACCGAGCTACTTGGACCTTGAGGTTCATGCCAGTAAGGACAGCATGTTCAATACCCCACCGGTTTTCGCCATCTACACGAGCATGCTCACGCTTCGCTGGCTCAAGGCCGAGGGCGGCGTCTCCGTAATGCAGAAGCGCAATGCCGCCAAGGCGGGTTGTCTGTATGGTGAAATCGATCGCAACCCCCTGTTTAATGGGTTTGCCCAAGCAGATTCCCGAAGCGTCATGAATGTGACGTTCACCGCCGCCGATGACGCGCACACTCCGCTGTTCTTAGAGGCTTGTGCTGCAGCAGACATCAATGGCATCAAGGGCCACCGGTCCGTTGGCGGCTTCCGGGCCTCCATGTACAATGCACTGCCGCTCTCCAGCGTCGAAGTTCTGGTCGACGTCATGAAGGAATTCGAGCGAACCCACGGCTGATTTTATCTCACCCTCTCTCCTCTCATCGCAATGAAAGTCCTCGCCAACGACGGCATCTCTGCCAAGGCCAAAGCCGCCCTTGAGGCGGAAGGCATCAAGGTCTCCACAGACCACGTCGAACAATCCAACCTCATCGACACCCTCAATAGTGAAGGCTACGCAGGCATCCTTGTCCGCAGTGCCACCAAGGTCCGGCAGGACCTCATTGACGCTTGTCCAGACCTCAGGTTCATCGGACGTGGCGGTGTCGGGATGGACAACATCGATGTCGCCTATGCCCGCGAACAAGGCAAGGTGGTATTCAACACGCCTGCCGCCAGCTCGCAAAGTGTGGCTGAGCTCGTGATGGCGCACCTGTTTGCCATGTCCCGGTCACTGCACCGCAGCTATGCCGCCATGCCAGAGCGTGGTGCCGACGAATTCAAGGTCCTGAAAAAGGCATATGCGAAGGGCATTGAACTTCGCGGAAAGACCCTCGGCATTGTTGGTTTCGGTCGCATTGGCACAGCCGTTGCCCAATACGCACTCGGCTGCGGCATGCACGTCATCGGTGTGGATCGGGAAGGCACTTCTCGAACGGTTCACGTTCAAGTTCCACTCGGGGGCTCCAAGGTCCAGGACATTGCAGTCGAAATCCCCTTGGTCCCCTTGTCCGACATGCTCGCTCAGGCCGATGCCGTGACATTCCATGTGCCCGCTCAAGAGGACGGCTCTCCAGTCCTTGACGCTGCTGGCGTGGCCTCGATGAAGGAAGGCGCCATGCTGGTCAACACCGCCCGAGGCGGCACGGTGGATGAAGTCGCGGTCAGTGCTGCCGTGACCTCCGGACATCTGCGCGCTGCAGCCCTCGACGTCTTTGTGGGTGAACCCAAGCCTGACCCTGCCCTGCTCCAAGTGGACGGCCTCGCCCTCACACCGCACATCGGAGCGGCAACGCTCGAAGCCCAAGATCGCATCGGCGAAGAGCTGGTCGAGCGCATCCTCGAATTGCGTTAATTCAAATTCCCCACCGGTTCCCCCGGTGCGGCGCTGCGTTCAATGACCACGAAGCCCGCCCTTCTCAAGCCCTTTTGCGGGGTGCTGCCACCGGCCGACAAGGCTCACTTGGTGGCCACTCGGAGCTATTTGACCTACAGCGACTATGAGTTGAAGGACAAGTTGGCACGAAACCCATTCAGTTATCTCCACGTCATCCACCCCACCGGAGAACAGACGCCACACGGGTCAGAAATGAAACCCATCCGTGCCGCTTATGAATCCTTCTTGGACCGAGGTTGGCTGCAACAGGATCAGACGCCGACCTATTACGTCCTCCGACAAGAGAGCGAACTGGGCAGCATCACTGGGTTGATTGGCCTCGTCCCAACGCAAGCCGTTCGGGACGAACGCATCAAGGTGCACGAATTGACATTGAGCCATCGGGAGGTGCTGTTTGCCAATTACCTCGCCCAAGTCGGCCTCAACGCAGAACCAGCGCTGCTCGGTCACGAACCATCAGACCGCATCGAAGCCCTGACGGTGCATGCCCAAAAAGGAAGGCCAGACATGGACTTTACCACTGCAGACGGAACCCGCCATACCCTCTGGCGTGTTGTAGACAAGTCAGCGCAGGAGTTGGAAGTGGCAATGGCCGACCTCGATGAGGTCTACATCGCAGACGGACACCACCGCGTGGCATCCAGTCTGCGAATGGCTGATGCCCATCCTCATCACACAGAGGCGCAGTATTTCATGGCCCTCCTTGTCCCTGGCAATCAGTTGGTTTTTAAAGGATACCACCGCATTGTCAACCTCGACGGACACGCCCTGTCGCCTCAGACAATCCGGACAGCCTTGGCCGCCCTGCCCGAGGTTCAGATTACAGATGGGCACATGGAGGCCTTGGGGCACATTCAAATGAAAGGGGCACTGGAAGGCACATTGTCCGTGGACCTCTCTACCGGAGACCTGAACTTGCCAGAGTGGATGCAGTCGCGGGTTCTGAACCCGGTCTTCGGCATATTAGAACCGCGAACAGACCGAAGGCTGAAATGCGTGAACGATGAGGAATTGAAGGCGTGGAAGGCAAGGGCGGGAGACCTCGCATTTGTCATGCCGCCCGTGGATTTTACGGGGCTGCAGGCCGTGGCCGACGCTGGACGATACATGCCGCCCAAGAGCACTTGGATTGCGCCGAAATTGCGCAGCGGACTTACCCTGTTTGATTTCGGTCCGGTCGCCTGAACTTTGAAGACATGCAGGAAGTCAGTACAGCATGGCGTTCGGTACGTGACGCAGTTCCAGAACACGTCACGGTCGTGGCCGTGAGCAAGACCAAGCCAATCCAAGCCGTTGAAGTAGCCCATGCCGCGGGTGCGCGCGTGTTTGGCGAGAACCGGGTGCAAGAACTCGTGGGAAAGCACGAGGCCCTGACCCACCCCGATACTGGACGCCCTTCAGAATTTCCAGACTTGAGATGGCACCAGATTGGGACCCTCCAGCGCAACAAGGTCAAGTACATCGCACCCTTTGTGGATTTGGTGCATGCCGTTGATCAGATCTCATTGCTGGACGAAATTGAGAAGCGGGCCGCCTCCAATGGCAGAACGTTGCGCGTCCTGCTGCAGGTTCACATCGCTGAGGAACAAAGCAAATTCGGATTCGGTACCGGGGACCTTCCCGCCGTGTGCGACCGAATCGATGCCGGAGAATGGCGACATGTGAAAGTCGCCGGACTGATGGGCATGGCCACGTTCACCCCGAATGCCGCCCAGGTGGCTCGGGAATTCGCCGGACTGCGCCGGCAATTTGAAACGTTGGGCGATCCACGTCAATGGTCCACTTTGTCCATGGGCATGAGCGGCGACTGGCGCATTGCCGTCGAAGAGGGCAGCACGATGGTGCGCATTGGAAGTGCAATTTTTGGTGGCCGATGACCCCGGAACTCCGCCCATATGAACCTTGGTTCAAAGCTTGGCTCATCCTCGCTCCACTGGTCGCCTACGGCAGCCACTTCATCATCTTCAATGCTCGAATGAGGCTGGCCCAGCTCGCAAAAGACAGCATGGATGTAGACGAACCCCAGGGCGCCTGGGGATACGCAGCCGCAAGCGCAGTGGCGTTCACCTTGCTCATGGCCATCATCGCCCGCCTGTGGATCAAGATTACCCCCATAGAAGGGGGTCCCGCTCCGGATGAGGACTGAGCGCTTCAACCGCTTCTGTCACACGGCAATTTTAGTGGCCTCGCCTTTCAAAGTCTCCCGCGTCATCGCGAACCGGGTCAAGTCGAACTCGGGCTGAATACCGAGGGCCATCTGGGCGAGGAGGCGGCCAATGAGGGGCCCGAATTTGAAACCGTGTCCGCTGAATCCAGCCCCCACGATGAAACCATCGGGTGTCCTGTCGAGAATGAAATCGCGGTCGGCCGTCCCACTGTAGAAACAGACATACTCCCACTCAATCGT
>CAXHAW010000192.1:0-4242 GCA_964014525.1 uncultured bacterium | reverse complement strand
TTTTTCCTTTACAGAATCGCAGAACATCCTAGATTCCCCTCCGTACTTTAGCTCCATGGGCAAGGCCAAGGCGGACAATGCATCCGTGGAAATTGAGGATTGGAAGCAGATGGTACGCGCCCGTGCACTGGCGGACGTGTATGAATCCAATGCCAAACTGACAGCGCAATACGTGCATGCCTGCGCCCATGGCCACGAAGCAATACAGCTGGCCGCCGGCGAGCAACTCGGTCCTCAGGATTATCTCTACGCCTATTATCGAGATGACGCACTGCTGCTCAGCATAGGGCTGTCCCCGAAGGAGCTTATGCTTCAATTGTTTGCAAAAGCAGATGACCCGTTCAGTGGAGGACGCACCTATTATGCCCACCCGTCTCTGAAAAGGGAGGGCTTGCCCCGAATACCCCACAACAGTTCAGCCACTGGCATGCAAGCCATTCCAGCCACTGGGGCTGCGATGGGACTGCAATACAGGGAACAAAACGGCCTCGGTCAGATCGTGGACGGCAAACACCCGCCCTTGGTCCTTTGCTCCATTGGAGATGCGGCCATGACCGAAGGAGAGGTCTCCGAGGCATTGCACATGGCCACACTCCGTCAGTTGCCCATTCTTTTTTTGGTTCAGGACAACGAATGGGATATTTCAGCCCATGCTTCCGAAATCCATTTTGGAGATGCGACCACCCTCGCCCGTGCCTATCCCGGATTGGATGTGAAATCTGTTGAAGGCCATGATTTGAAGGCGTGCAGAAAGGCCATGAATTGGGCGTTCAAGACCATTCGAACAGAACGCAGACCGGTTCTCCTGCATGCTCGGGTGCCACTTCTGGGACACCACACAAGTGGTGTTCGAAAGGAATGGTACCGAGACGACCTAGAAGAACATGCTGAGCGGGATCCCCTCCTTCATCTGCGCCAAGCTCTAATTAATCAAGGCGTCAAAGCGAAAGCGCTCGACTCAATTTCAAATGAAGTGAGGGAAGAGGTGACATTGGCATTTGAAGCGGCCAGGACTGCTGCAGAACCCAATCCTCAGGACCTTCTTCCCCATGCGCTTGCAGCCACTCCCATCACCGCCGAGAGAGGGAGAAGGGAAGGCGATGATCCAGAGCTCCAAATCATGGTGGATCAAGCGCTTCACGCCATGTCCGAAGTCCTGAGCAAGGACCCCACTACCCTGCTCTATGGTCAAGATGTGGGGGGACGATTGGGGGGCGTCTTTCGAGAAGCAGCCACTCTGGCTCAGAAATTTGGAGACCATCGGGTGTTCAACACCCCCATTCAAGAAGCCTTCATTGTCGGAAGCACCGTGGGAATGAGTGCTGTCGGATTGAAGCCCATCGTGGAGATTCAGTTTGCGGATTACCTCTGGCCCGGGTTGAATCAGCTGTTTACCGAACTCTCAAGAAGCCACTTCCTGTCCAATGGAAAATGGCCCGTCCACAGTGTGATCCGTGTGCCCATCGGCGCTTATGGTTCAGGCGGCCCGTATCACAGCTCAAGCATCGAAAGCGTGCTGTCAGCCATCCGGGGAATCAAGGTCGCCTACCCCAGTTGTGGTGCGGACCTGAAGGGGCTGCTCAAAGCGGCTGTTGCCGACCCGAACCCCGTCGTTGTGCTCGAGCACAAAGGTTTGTATTGGTCAAAGGTGCCTGGAACAGACGCAGCGAAAACTGTTGAGCCAGACGCAGCGTATGTTTTGCCCCTCGGGCTTGCCAAAGTCGTCCAACATGCCGAAGAAGGCATCGCCCTGCCCAAACTGTCCATCGTAACATATGGTCGGGGCGTGCATTGGGCTTTGGCCGCCAGTGAACAATGGCCCGGACAGGTTGAAATTGTGGACTTGAGGAGCATTGTTCCTCTCGATAAAGACACCGCACTGGCCTCCGTGCGACGCTGCCACCGCTGTCTGGTGCTGACTGAAGAACCCCCCACTGGCAGTTTTGCGCAAGCCGTGGCAGGCATCATATCCGACGAGGGCTTTGAATTTCTGGATGCCCCTGTTCGGTGTATTGGGTCCATGGAAGTCCCCGCCATTCCGCTCAACCAAGGACTTGAGGCGGCTGTCCTGCCCAATGTGGAGAAAGTTCAGGACGCCTGTGCCGCGCTCCTCGCCTATTGAAGCTCACACCAGAAGGGGGTGCTCCATGGCCCTGTTTCTGCCACAGTCCTATATCAGATTGAACCTTTTTGGCAGTGAAGAGGTAAGACTTTCAATACTTTACGTCGGTGCACCACCTTTCGGTGCAAGGTCAAATTGCATGTCATCCCGTTCGTCCTCATCCATGAGCCAGGCGCCAACGCCTGAAACTCACCCTTGTCGAGTCAGGGATGTGAGGCGACTGACGCAAGATAGTGTTCTGATTACCCTTGATCCTGAAGCGGCCTTGGCGCAGTTTGAACACAAGCCAGGTCAAAGGGTGACCTTTTGTCTTGATTTACAGGACAGAACTTGTTTTCGGAGTTACAATCTTGTCAATCAATCCGGCGCACTCCCTCAAGTTGCGGTGAAAAAGGTCACTCGGGGCGGTGTGGCTGAACACTTCAATGACATGCTGCGCATTGGTGATGTGCTCAACGTCATGCCCCCTGAAGGCACGCTGTATCCCGATTCCATTGACCAAAAAGCCCGTCACCTCATCCTGTTTGCCGCAGGAAGTGGCATTACCCCGATCTATTCCATTGCAAGGCACGCGCTGCGTGCCCGCCCAGACCACCACGTCACGCTGTTCTACGCGAACTCTTCCACGCGGGACATCATGTTTGCGCAAGAACTGGAAGAACTAGCGCACTCCTCCAGAATGGAGGTCTTTCACATCTTAGGAGACGGTGGCACAGGAGAAGACGTATCCAGCGGTCGTGTGAATGGACGCAGGGTGTCCAAATTGATGGAACAGTATGGAGGCATCGATTTGCCCGAACACGCCTTCATCTCAGGCCCTCCTGGATTCATGAATGCTGTGGAAAGCGGCCTGATTGGCACCGCCAAGCCCATTCCTTATAATCGGTATTCCTTTGCCAATCAGCCATATCTGCACCCCAAGGATGTCGGGGAGGACCAACTGACCTCGCAACTCCACATTCACTCGGAGGGTGAATGCCGTGTGCTAAAAGATGCCCCTCGCCACTTGACCATTTTGGAGGCTGCAGACCAAGCTGGTTTGGATATGCCCGCCGATTGTCGGAGCGGCATATGCCACAGGTGCAAGGCCAAACTCGTTCAGGGCCGGACTGTATCGAAACCAGATAAAGCGAGCTCAAACCGTCTGAAAAAAGGGTGGATTCTGTGTTGCCAAGAACGCCCGGCAAGCCCTGAAATCGGCGTCGAATTCCCCTGAGAGTCAGAGGCGATTGTCAATAATCGTGGTGCCCGGGTACTTCGCTTTGTCGAAGCTGAAGGCGCCCTCTGGAACAGAACCGTTGCCTTCGAATTCCTCAATTCGATACTCCACGTCTGTTCCCTCACGGCCTTTCATAATGAGCTTGACCAGCTCGAGCGATTTCGAATCCACATAACATTGGATCGTGTGATACCCTCGGTTTTCAGCACTTTCCGGATGTAAATCCACCCGCTGAACTTCTCGATTGTCAATCTGAACTGCTCCCTTCATGACCTTGGTGAATCCCGATTCCCAAATGGTGAACATCCTCGCTGGGTCAATGCCATCTTCCGCAATGGTTTCGGCATCATCGACATAGCACTCCCCCATTTCGGGCTCATAGGTCCAAACGGTCTGGCCGTCACAAATGATGGTGTACTCCCCCAAAACGAGGTGATATTGACTGCCTTCTACCCAGATCTCACCAGATTGATCCATCTCGAAATCGCTCTGTCGGTCGATCATCTTGGAGACGTATACGGCATGAACCGTCTCATAGCCTTGCATGGTTTCGCTGACACGGGTCAACAGCTGATCAGCAGCGCTGTCCGTCTGCGCTACGGAACAATAACTGGGGAAAAAGGCCAAGGCAATCAACGCGGAAAAATTCGCGTTCCGGAGGGCAGTGGTCAACGTCATGAAGGAGACAAAATTAGTTGCTGGTTGTGTCATCAGAACCGCTACCACGCAACAACTGTTCCAAAGATGCTTCATCGGGGATGAGAACCTTTCGCGCTTTGGACCCTTCAAAGGGCCCAATGATGCCCGCTGCCTCAAGTTGGTCGACCAATCGGCCCGCCCGATTGTATCCCAGTTTTAGCTTTCGCTGCAGCAGTGAGGTTGACCACTGCTTATGCAAAAC
>CAXHAW010000191.1:0-4257 GCA_964014525.1 uncultured bacterium | reverse complement strand
CGGAGATGTGTATAAGAGACAGCCCTTCAAGACGGCACGTTGCAAGGGCATCTGCCGTGTCCACCATCAATCCCGCGCCTTCTTCCATCAGCCTCTCGTAGACCGAGCCTGCCGTATCCGATTCTGATACGGGTGTTGAGCGCTGAAGGAGTATTCCGCCTGTATCGATGTCTTGGGTGATGAAGAAGGAAGTGACCCCGGTTCGACTTACCCCAGCAGCAATGGCGTGCTGGATGGGTGCTGCTCCTCGAAAGTCAGGCAGTAAACTCCCGTGGACATTCACCGTGCCCATCGGGGGCATGGCCCAGACGACTTCGGGAAGCATCCGAAAGGCCACCACTGCAAACAAGTCTCCATTCCAAATGTCGAGTTGAGACAAAAACTGGGGGGCACGTAATTTTTCGGGCTGGGCGATGGGAAGCCCGAGCTCTAGCGCGGCCAACTTGACCCGTGAGGGAAGCAACTGTTGTCCTCGCCCCGACTTCCTGTCCGGGGCTGTGACCACACCCACCACGTTGTGGCCCGATTCACACAGGGCCCTGAGACCAGCTTCGGCAAAATCAGGTGTGCCAAAAAAGACAATGCGCAAACGGGGGGAGCTCATGGTGCGGATGCGAAGTTAGCCACCGAGAGCGCGGTCAAAGGACCTTGGATTTCCAATCCCACCGAAGGAGGAACAAAGCCGAGCCGAGCCCCAGACCACTGAAGTAGGACCACTCTACCCACCAGATGCGCCAAACGGGTTGCGGGTGAATCAGGGTCACATAGACAGCCAATGTGGTGTAGACGACGAGGGAGCTGAGTTCGATTATCAGCGCAGGCCTGGTGTGGCCACTGCCTTGAATTGTACTCAACAGAACCGAGCTCCCGCTGTAAATGAGCATTGCGAGGAAAATGACGGGCAACGTTTGCGCTGCGGCAGCTGCGCCCTCAGGTTCATCAAAAAAGGGAGAGACGAGCACTGAAGGATAGAATATGCCTCCATGCGTCATCAGCAATATGCCGCAAAGGTTGACGACAACAAGGCGCCGCATCACCCCGTGGAGTTCGGATTGGCGACTCGCCCCGATGAGGCCACTCACGAAGGTCCGAGTGGTCTGCTGAACACCTTGTGATACAACGAAAGCCAGCATGAAGAAATTCCTGACAATGTGGCTCACCTTCAGTTCGAGAACACCCACCTGCTCCACGAGGAAAAAGAACATGCTCCACGTTCCCAATGTCAAGGTCAGCTGAGCGATCATGGGCAATGCCAGTCTCACCCAGTCGCTCAATTTTTCGATCTGAAGTTGGGGTGATGCCCAAACGGCTCGTCCGTGATGGCGGAGGGCATGTCCGGTCAAGACCAAAAGACCCGTGCATTCTGCAGTCAGGCTTGCCCAAGCTGCGCCCCGGGCTCCCATGGCGGGAATGAAGCCGTAACCTTCAATGAGCAGTGCATCCCCGAGAACATTGACCGAGCCTGTTGTGATCATGGCCCACATCAGAATGCGGGAGCGGGCCGTACCCATAAAAAATGCGTTGAGCATCATCATGAGAAAGGAGGGGAGGAAACCCCATTTCCTGATGCTGAGAAACTCTGAAAAAACAGCCCCAGTGTCCGCATCACGAAAGACAGTGGAGAACCCTGCATACAAGGCAATCTCAACTGTGAAGATGAGAAAAAGCCCCACTGAAGCGACGACAGCGAGTCCACTGGACAAGAGGCTGAGGCCTTCGTTTTGATCGCCTTCTCCCATGCGCCGGGCGATGAGAATTTGACCGGTATTGGAGAACCCGGCCCCAATCATGGCCAGCGTGATGTAGAGCAATCCGGCATTGCCTGCACCGTTCAACGCCACATCGGATGTGCGGCTGAGGAAAAAGTTGTCCGTGAGGACAACAAGGAACTGCATAAACGCACCCGCTGAGACGGGCAGTGCCAGTCGGAGAATGGACCGGTAGTCAGTTTTTAGCGGCTCCATCACGGGAATTATTGGAGCTGATTTGTGGCAGGGGCATCGCCATTTCTTAACCTTTCAATGAGGTTGTGGGCGTCTTTAACCGATCGGGAGGCCCAATCTCCAAGAATGCGGGGGTGCTCTTGATGGTGGACCTTCCAATCCAAATCCTCCCGTGCCCGCACCCTGCGGGTAACCGTTTGCAGCGCAAGGGAGGCGGCAACGGAGATGTTGAAGCTTTCTGTAAACCCAAACATAGGAATGCGGACAAAAAAGTCGGCCTCGGCCCTTGCCGCCTTTGAAATGCCGGGTCCTTCCGAGCCAAACACCAAAGCCACTGGTCGATCGATGGGCAATTCCTCAGGTGTGGTGTCATCCGTGTGAGGGGTTGTACAACAGATGACATAGCCCCGTTTTTTCAAGTCCCTTAGGGCGTGGGTGGTGTCGGTGTGTCGCTCAATGTCCAGCCACTTTGCCGCTCCTTTGGCCACACCAGGAGACACACGATAGGGATGCTGTACCTCTATGATGTGCGCCGTTTGGATTCCAAATCCATCGCAACTGCGCAGGACAGCAGAGATGTTGTGTGCGTCGAAGAGGTCCTCGGTGACGGCGGTGACCCAATTTGTTCGCTGGCCCAATACGTCCTCGAAGCGCTGCTTTCGCGCATCCGTCATGTAGGGGGAGAGGAGTGCGTATCGGTCGTCCATGGGGCAATGAAAATCCCCGAACCGCGCTAGGCAGTTCGGGGATTGTCGTTTTCTGTACGTAAAGGATTACTTCACCTTCTCGTTCAGCTCAGCACCTGGCTTGAACTTCACCACGTTCTTCGCTGCGATGGTGATTTCCTTGCCGGTTTGCGGGTTACGGCCTTTGCGGGCCTCACGGTGCGTCACGGAGAAAGAGCCAAAGCCAACGAGGGCCACACGCTCTCCGCCCTTGAGGGCGCCGCTGGTGGCGTCGATGAAAGCGTCTAGGGCGCGGCCGGCGTCGGCCTTGCTGATGCCAGCGCCTTCGGCCATGGCATCACGGAGTTCTGATTTGTTCATGATGTTCTATTTGGGTTGTGAACTTCCCAAATGTATATGCGAAGTCCCGCGTTCTCCGGGGGTTGTAGGGGCTTTTTATTCAGTTTGTGAACAAACCCACCCGAATTTTGGAAAAACCCGGAATTGTAGGAATGACGCGGGTTCCCGGAGGATGACCGAAATTCGCTTCTCGACGTCATCTAATATGCCCTCTTCCGCCCCAGTTCATTCACTCGATTTGCCCTTCGATTCAATGGGGCCAAGCATCGATTTCGAAGTGCCCATCCGGTATAGTGACATGGACATGTTCGGCCATGTGAACAACGCCAGATATTTCTCCTTTTTGGAGGAGGCACGGATCGCTTGGTTTGAGGCCTGTGTTCCCGAGAAGTGGGACTTTGAGAAACACGGGGTTTTGGTGGTGCGCAATGAGATGGATTACATCAAGCCTGTTGAGCCGGGAGACAGATTGATTATCCGGGTGGGGGCTTCAGGCATGGGAAACACAAGCATCAGCGTGAAATACGATGGTCATGTGCTAAAAGGGGGCAGCGAGAAAGACGCAGAACTGGCTTTCAGGGCGGCGACCACTTTGGTGAGTTGGGACACCTTGGCGGGCAAAGTGTGCCGCGTTCACGAGCCATGGCGGAAGACCATTGCGGGCCAATGACCCTGTTGTTGGCTCAATCTTCAATCAGGTAAACCTGAAAATGCCAAGGGTTTAGTTTCAATGGCGCTCCTCATTTTAGAGCGTCAGGCCCATCTCCGAATTGGCCGAGTAAAGACGTTCATTTGTTGGCGCCATTTCGGAGCGGATCGACCTGTAACCAATCCAGATCGGCTGCTTCATCCGAAGCATTGGTGAGGATGAGAAGGGGGCGCTCACCATCAGTGCGCAAAAAGTGATACTGGCCCCCATTGGGAATGAGATGGGACATTGGAGACGCAAAGGCCTTACGATAGTGCCGTCTGGCTTGCCCAAGGGAGGCAGTGAATTGCCAGAGGGCTTCTTCCTCGCTTGTCCGCTCTTCGGCGGCAAATGCATTTCTCGCGTCACCTTGCCAGCCGCCAGGAAAATCAAGCCTTAGCAAGCCGTCGGGTGCTGCGAATCCGTCCATCCCAATCTCCGACCCATAGTACAGGCAAGGAATGCCTCGGCTCATCATGATGAGTCCAACTCCGTATCGGGTTCAGCCAAACGGCATCCACACCCAATGCGTCCAAATACCCCACATGTGAAGTGATGCCGACAAGGTCGCCGCCATGTCGCGCATCAACTTTACCGCGAT
>CAXHAW010000190.1:0-4292 GCA_964014525.1 uncultured bacterium | reverse complement strand
ACACAGGTAGGATCGTCGGCAGCGTCAGATGTGTATAAGAGACAGCCCCCACACAGTCCGGATGGAGTCATGCCTGGTCAGACGGCACAACCGGACCCTCGCCAGGAAGTTCCATCACCACCTACACACCGACGGGATCACCAGGCACCGTGACCTACGCCGTCACGACCTCCATTGACGCAACAGGCTGCAGCACCACCTCAGCGCCCTACCACATCCAAGAAGAAAACTGCACATCTTCTGGAACATGCAACCCAGAATATGGCATCTCTCTCAACGCCAATGTGAATTGTAATACCGCGACCATCAATGACGACTTGCCCGCTGCCCACCCCTACGGAATCACCTATCACTGGGGCGATGGGGCCAGCAGTGGCGGCAACAGTCACACCTACACCCAAGCGGGCTGTTACAACGTGGTGGTCAACACCAGTGCGCCCAACCTCACACCGCCCCCAAGCGCTTGTCCAATTGGGAGCAATGTGGAGGTCTGTGTGCCCGTAGCCGCGGACTTTTCATTCGACATCATCAACTGTGATGACGTGACCTTCACGGACGGATCGAGCTACATCGCCACCGACCCAGCGAACACCATTGTGTCATGGGCGTGGGACTTCAACAATGACGGGACGGTAGACTATACAGGCCAGAACCCCCCGATGCACTCCTACTCAGGTGGAGGGTTATACACGGCCAGTTTGACTGTAACCACCGTCAACGGCTGCTCTGCCACGGCAACACACAACGTGGACATTGGATCCGTCAGTGCACCGAACATCACCATAGAAGACCCGGCATGCGTGGGCGAGCCCAAGGACCATGAAGTCTTTGCCAACGGTGCGGTTAACTACATCTGGAGTTTCCCTGACGGCTCTGCCTTTGAGGGGCCTCTGTTCTCGCACAGCTTTACCTCTGTTCCTCTTACCAACACAGTCACCGTGACCGCAGTGGACAGTCAAGGTTGTACCGAGACCAGCTCAGCCACCATCACCGTGTATCCAGAGCCCAGCGATCCCCTCGCCGCAACATTGGATGAGATTGTATGCGCAGACCCTGGAACAGCGAACATCCAGTCAGACCCAGCCTTCGCCAGCCACGAATGGACAGACGCTTCCTCAACCGTGGTCGGAACCTCAGCCCTGCTCGCAGGTGTCGGGGCCGGGGAATACTCGGTCACGGTCACCGATGGCAATGGTTGCTCCAGAACGAGCGGCCCCATTACCGTGCAGGTCCTCCCAGACATGTCCCCAGCCATTCTTGGACCCTCCGTGTTGTGCGGCACAGACGATGCCTCTTACAGCACCATTGGGGTGTTCTATTCTTACAAATGGTTGGTGAACGGCATTGAACTCTCCACCGCGTACACGCTCAACAATGTCACCGGCGCTCCCGGACAGACCAGCACCATTGAACTGATTGTCACCGACGCAGATGGCTGCACACACAGCGCCTCACTCAGCGTGGAATGGGTCGAGGACATCCAATTCAATCTCACTTCACCGAACAGCCTCCCCTGCGCAGGAACCAGCGTCCTGATCGAGGTCGACCCTGTGGATCCCGACGTCAACTACAACTGGAACACCGGCGCCACAGGGGAAAGCATTGTGGCTCAAAATGCAGGCATCTATACGGCCACAGGAATCAATGCCAATGGCTGCTTCCACAGTGCATCCTTCGAAATCCTGCCGCCACCTGACCTCTGCACGGTGCCCTCGGGCTGCCATGAAGACTGCTACGCACAGGTTGTTTGCGCGCCAGAAGGCCATGCAGCCTATCAGTGGTACCAAGACGGGGTCCCTGTGCCCGGTGCACATCAACCGTGCTTCGTCGTCAACACCACCGGCCTCTTCTGGGTCGAGGTAACCGGACTGAATGGATGCACCTCCACCTCAGAGATTCTGGATTTCACCCTCCTCGACTGCTCGTGCGACTTCGAGCCCATCGTCGAGGTGGATGACGAATGCTGCGTCACCCTCTCGTTCGACAACAACAGCACGGGATGCTTCTATGAATTGCTGGTGCACACCCACGGGGAGCCCGCGACATTTGACCCGTCCGGCGATTTCAACCTGATCAACTCCGGACCAGCGGACATCCAACTGGAGTACATCGGAGGCATCGCGCCCATTGGCATCATCCAAGACGCTGTAAAAATCTGCCTGATCGACCCGCAGCCCAACGTCCTCCACAACATTGGATGGGACTGGTCCAACCCCGACGAAGACACGACATGTGGCGGTGAATTCCCCTTTGACTGCGGAAATGACACCACAGAATGCCCCAAGTTTGAATGCACAAACAACCTCTATCAGGTCTTCGGCGGAACGAGTCAATTGGGCCATTTCGATCCTGGAAACGTCACGGCAGGGTTCATGCCAGAGCCCAACTTCTCCTATGATGATGGAAACAACAGCCCTGGTGACGTTGACCCAATCAATGCCACAGGATACAACACCCTAGACCACTATGCCTATGGCTTGACGGAAAACAGTGTGGGCCAGGTGATCCTCATCCAAATCGGAGACAGTGGGTGTTCCAACCCATTGAACGTGGTCACCCTCGATCCGACCCACCCCAATTTCAATCAGGGCACGCTGGATTTCAATTCAGACAACGAATTCGTCTTGGTGCCCAATCAGGGAGATTTCGAAGAGGGAACCAATTTGCTACACGTGCGCTTGGCCAATGCTCCCAGAATCCATGCGATCGACGTGACGAGCTCGACGGTCGTGACTTCCTATGATCTGAACTCAGGAGATGCCACCACTTCTGATGTCGCGGATTTCGCCTTCAGCATCGTCGATGAGGTGTTTTACGGGGTCGCCCACGTGGACATTTCAGGGGCCAATTCAAACCGCATGGTTCGATTCGACCCTTGGATTGGAGACGCCTCCTATGTCAACCCATCTAGTCCTTCACCCAGTTTTAATTGCTCTAACTGGGGTGCGGCCTATTCGGACCTGAGTGGTGCGATTTATGCCACCTGCAACAATTCTAATGGCTCCGGCTCCGGCTCCTTCAACACCTACAACTTCAACCCGAATGATGGGGCCGCCGTAGGGGCCTTCCAGACCGGATCAGGAGACCTGTCCTTCAACGACGGCTTCTCCTGTCCGCTCGAGTCCATTGCAGAGGACAGTGCGTGCGTCACCATTGTGGAAGACGCCCTGCTCTGTGAGGAAGATGGCAGTCTGATATACAGCTTTACCCTGTGCAACAGTGCCAGCACACCATTTGACATCGGTTACTTCACGTTGTCGGCCATCGGGCCTCTAGGTGTCCAACTCGACAACACCACATTTGATCTTTCCGGCAACACCTTGGCACCGGGAACCTGTGGTGATTTCTCAGTCCTTGTGCAAGGCGCCGATGCCACTGACGAACTCTGTCTGTTTTTCTCCATCCACGAGGAGAATCCCGCACAGAATCCATCGGCCGCATGCTGCTTCTTGGATGTCTGCATGGAGGTGCCGGATTGTGGGTGCGCTGAAGTGGACCTCTTCGACGCCACGTGCACAGCTGATGGCTATGTGCTCGAACTGGGCATTGTGAATCACCTGCAGTTCGACTTCGGACAAGTTCAGATGACCTACCCTGGACAGAATGGACCGATTGTCCAGTGGATCACCGGGGTCTCCCTGGGGGCCCAGATGTCTTCGCCATTGAATGTGACCCTCGATCCAAACGCACTCCCGGAGAGCCCGTTCTGTATCGACATGGTCTTCTACCAAGCAGGGAATGCAGGAGAATGGCTCGAGTGCTGCCACATACAAACCTGCATCGAACTGCCTTGGTGCGGGGAAATTTTGGGGTGCACAGACCCCAGCGCCATCAACTTCAATCCCAACGCAACAGTAGACGACGGCTCCTGTCTTTATGAGGAGGATTGCATTGGGCCCAGCGACCCAACATTCCCCTGTATCGAAGTCTATGACCCCGTGTGCGGGTGTGACGGTGTTACGTATCCCAATGAGTGCTTCGCAACGATGATGGCCGGCGTATTGAGTTTCACAATGGGGCCTTGCGATGGCACCGGAGGAATCATCTCTGGATGCACCGACCCAGAGGCTTGCAATTACAATTCTGACGCGACTGAAGAGTCCGGAGAATGCGCCTTTGCAGAAGCGGGGTACGATTGCGCAGGAAACTGTCTGAATGACCTCGATGCAGACGGCATTTGTGATGAATTCACAGATGAAATACTGGGGTGCACGAATCCAAATGCGGTCAACTACAATCCGCAAGCGACCGCAGACGACGGATCATGCCTGTGGGACACCTGTGTGCTGCCC
>CAXHAW010000189.1:0-4335 GCA_964014525.1 uncultured bacterium | reverse complement strand
TGATAGGCCAGTGCAAAAGGGGAGAGGGATCCCGCAGCCACAGCAGCCTCTTGCTCGGCAGCACCAACCACCTCTACAAACAAGCTGCGGGCCATCAACAAATCTTGCCTAGGGGTTTGAACCTCCAGCACCAATTCATACAATCCGACTGGAGGAACAGGGACAGACTCCAACAGTGGAAGGACTGCGCTGCCCTGCTTTCGAATGTACCTCCGTGTGCTCTCCACCCAATCACCGCCAGCCGCTCTGAACCCAGCAACAACTAGAAACGGATTCCCATCCCCAAACTTGATGTCCGTGCCATACAACTCACAGTAAAACGGGATGAACTCTGCCTCCTCAGAAATCCGCTGGTCCACCAAGGGCAACACCTCCCTTCCGGAACGCGTCAAATTGGTGGGCGGATCTTGGGCTGGAGCCACCGCTTGAACAAGGAACAAATCACTGATGTCGAACGAAGAAGGAACATCGATATGAACCACAGCCTCGTGCTGGAGCGGCGCAGAATCAGGCAACGACAAATCCTCAACCTCCAATTCGAGCACATGCGGGCCTGGCTGCAATGGAATCCGAGCAATGTCCACAAAATCCGATGCCTCAGGAATGTTTCCCGTCCGAGCAGTGGCCTTAGAAAACCCTGCCACAGTGCCCGTGCTGTCATATGCCACAACGGTCCATTGGGCCGCTGCACGGACCAGACTGTCTCTGGACATCAACCAACGCATCCCGTTTGCCATAAATTCCACCTGGACCTCCAGATAAGGATCACCTTCAGGAGACAAGAACTGACGCGTGGAAAGACGGACACCAGGGGTTGAATTCTGCGCCAACAAGGCAGCTTGGCCACCAAAAAACAGGGCAATGCCAAAACACAAAACCCGGAGTCGAATCATCCGTACAATTAGCGAGGCCATTAAATTGTCCAACGGGAGTATGATGAACCTGCAAGATACAAGTGCGAACCAAGGACACAGATGGGCATGGGCAATGCTCCTCATCCTGCTGCAGGTCTCAGCTCAAGCCACCCACCTCGTTGGCGGAGAGATGTACTATGACCATCTGGGAGGAGACCAATACGAAGTCCACTTGATCATCTACCGGGACTGCGGCCCCACCAACACCAATGGAACCGGATTTGACCTGTCCGCTGCCATCGGTGTTTACCAAGGATCAAATCTCTATGCCTCCGGCACCATGGACTTAAACTTCAACGCGGTCACCAGCATCGATTTGCTGAGCGGAAACCCATGCGCCATTCTCCCGCCTGGCGTCTGCATTGAGCGCGCAGAATACGTGTCGACCCTGACCCTTCCACCCAGTGATCAAGCCTACACCATCGTCTACCAACGGTGCTGTCGAAATCCACAGGTCATCAATCTCGAAGGGGCGATGAACACAGGCTTTACCATGTTCGCCGAGGTTCCTCCGGTCAACTCTGTGTCCACGATCAACACGGAATCCAACTCATCCCCAAGGTTTATTGAATTGCCACAAGCCTACGTCTGTCAAGCGCAGCCGTTCTCCATCAATCACTTTGCAGTGGACCCAGATGGAGACAGCCTTCAATTTGCCATAGGAGACGTCTTCATTGGGGGCACCTTCACTGCCCCTATGCCCAGCCCACCCACTTCACCTCCATTCAGCAACGTGACCTGGGCAACTGGTTATGGCCCCTTTGCACCGCTGGGATTGGGCGATGAAAACGAACTGACCATCAACACGTCCAATGGGACCTTGACCGCCAACCCCACCACTGTGGGCAAGTACGTCATCGGCATTATCGTGACGGAACTCCGTCAGGATGACAATGGAGACTGGGTACCGCTTGGCAAAGTGTTACGGGATTTCACAATCGATGTCGTCCCTTGTGAACTCCTCTTGCCCAATGTGGAATGGCCATTGCCCTGCTCTGGACTGGAACTCAGCTTCAGTGTGGATGCCGACCAAGGGGCCTTTTCTTGGGATTTCGGCACCGGTGCGCCGGAAGACACAAGCTCTGCCCAAACTCCATCGCACGAATACACGGAGCCCGGCATCTATTCTGTATCCCTCGTCTATGATCTTGAAGGCTGCACGGACAGTCTGGCAGAAGAACTGGCTGTGTCTCATCCCTATTCAGCATCGTTCTCCTTGGACCCCATTTCCTGCACTGTAGCAGCTTGGACACAGCCAGTGACCTTCACTGGGGACGACCCCGGCACGGGCACCTTGACATGGACAGTCGATGGAAATGGGTCCGGAATTGGTGTATTTCCAGACGCATTCACCATGGATCCCGGTGACCACACCATCGCCACTGTCCTGACCAACGGGTACGGATGCCTGTCAACAGAATTGCTGTCCGTGACCATGCCCGAACTCCCCCAAGCAGGGTTCCAAATGACAGAACCCCCATGCAATGGTATGGAAGTCGCCTTCACCAACCTGTCCACTGACGCCGACCAGTTCTCTTGGGTATTCGACGTTGACTCTCCTTGGACTGGAAACACTGAAGAAAGCGCACAAGACAACCCCACATGGACCTATGGCGCATTTGCGAACTATGTCGCCCAATTGATTGCCCAGCCAGGTGAAGCCTGCGCAGACACGCTGATGCAGGACGTCATCGTCCTCGCCCAAAACCCGCTGGTCATGGCCTTTGGGGCCATCGAACCATTGGCTTGCTCCTTGGAAACAGAGGTGGAGTTCCTTTTTTACGGCGAGTACGCCGACGAAGTGACTTGGGATTTCGGTCAAACTGGCTATGCCAATGGAGACACAGTAATACACGACTTCGAGGAATCCGGTCTGTTTCCAGTCACATTGACCATAGAAAATGACACTTGCGGAACAGAGCTCACCACCGAATTTGAAGTCTATGTGCCTGAACTCGTGGCAGCCGTCGAGTTGGTTATCCCGAATGTGCTGACTCCGAATGAAGATGGGAAAAATGACCGCTTCCGGATTGGCACACGCCGCGCCGATGGTGGAGTTGATCTGGCCAATGCCTCCTCTTTTGCGCAATTCAACCTCCAGGTATTTGACCGATGGGGGGTTCTTGTGCATGAGTCAGGGGGGCTCGGAGCCGCCTGGGATGGGAGGATAGGGGGCACGCTCGCCGCACCTGGCACGTATTACTACATCCTGAAAGCGGACCACAGCTGTCTGGACAAAGACCTTCTTGAAATGGGTGAAGTCACCCTCATCACCGACTGACCTTCCCATCTTTACCAAATGAACGCCGGTTGGGACAGGGCATTTCCAGATTGCATCCACGATGAAGCAGGACGTCGGGTGCCCATACAAATGCGGTTTGGGTTGTCCGCCATCACCACGCCACCATGGGCACAAGATGTCGGGAGCCCCTGCAGTCCAAAGGCGATAGAAAGGGTGCTCAACGCTTCTAAAGCCGGGCTCATTGTGCTGGACCTTCCGCCAGGCCAGGGCCCTTTCCTGGCCAAAAGCACCGCCGGATGGGCGCTGGAAAGGCACACCCGTCAAATCCAGTTGGAGGAGGGGGAAGACCCCGTTGAACAATGGCCTGCCACCCGACGAAAACAATTAAAACGGGCGAACAGAGAAGGGATGACCGCCGAGGCCAGCAGTGACTTGGACCTCATGGTGCGCCTTCACCAAAACTCAAGGAAACGAAAGGACATCCCCAGCGACTCCTTTGAGCTTCGACTCTTACTAAACCAATTGGTTCGCGAGCCAGACACCCAGTCATGGGTCGTTCGCAATGCAGAAGGAGAACCGGTGGCAGGCGGCGTGTTCCATGGCGCTGGCGATGGCCGGTGCATTTACGGATTCGGAGGGCAATTCCGAAGCGAAGAAGCAGGAAGGAGTAGCCGCGCCACCGTTCTGCTCATCGCAACGGCCATGCGACATGCAGTCGACCAAGGAAAACACACCTTTGATTTCGGCGGCAGCCAAGACAAGGGGGTGGATCGATTCTATGCCGAATTCGGAGCCAAAAAAGTGCCCAAAATCAGAATTGTGAAAATGAATCGCATTTGGAAGCCCCTGTTGAGGTGGAGAAGACCCGACCTCTTCCCGTCATAGTCAGGGCCACACCGCCGCTTTCCGCTCTTCAGGCAAGAACGACGCATCACGGGCCCATTGGTTAATCTGCTTGAATTCTGCCTCGTCAAAGGACATGCCATCCCGCAGCAATCGATACTCGTCGATGATATCAATGTTCATGATGCCGGGATCGTCCGTGTTCACGGTCGTCTTAATTCCAGCCTCCATTATGGCGCGAAAAGGGTGCAGTTCTTTGGTCGCACAGACACCGCTCAACCAATTTGACGTTGGACACCTGTCTCTTATACACATCTGACGCTGCCGACGATCCTA
>CAXHAW010000188.1:0-4345 GCA_964014525.1 uncultured bacterium | reverse complement strand
ACCCTTACCAATGAAAACGGCATTGTACGCAGGCCTGTGATGGTCCATTAACACATCGAAATCAAGCACCTGTGTTGGTGAGACCCGCGCCCCGTCTACGGGCGTTGGGTGTCTCCAAACCAAGGGTGGGGCGGGTGGTCGGATCGGGTGACCGACGCGCCCGTCTCCAACCATTGAGCAATGCCGGCGGTCACGGCATCGAGGTAGCATTGAAGCCGGGGCTTGACCCGAATTCGAAAGGCAACCCACCGAAGCCAACTGGGCCACCGCTTCAACAGGTCGGGATACACCGTGATGGACAGTGAGGACTGATGTGGATCAATTGAATTGATTCGCCACTCTACCAAGCTTCTGGACCTCCCATTGGGACGCCCTATCCTCAAGTCGTAGCCCACACCCTCTTCCCACGCCGTGAATTGACGATCGAAGGTCAAACCGTTCAAGTACACAATCCTGTCCTTTGCTTCGAGCCCCATGGGCTCACTGTGCAGGTGTTGATCAACATAAGGGTGGGCCAACGCGAGGTGCCCCTCACGGGTCACCCCCTGCCACAACTTGGGCGCGGGCACCGCCATGACGCGCGTTGAATTGACCTTCATAGCCGGTATCCAAACTCCGCGGAGAAGGGCTTTCCACTTGGCATAAAGGTTCCCCGTCCCGCAGCCAAGAGGTTACCTTCCGCGTCTTTGATTTCGGCCTCGGCGACAAGGAGTCGCCGCCCCTTGTGGACCACCTTTCCGCAGCACACGATGCGCCCCCCGGTGACGGGCCTCGTGAAATTGAGGTTCATCGAAACAGTCAGAAGGTATCCGTCCGTGACATGGGCCTGCGCAGCGAAATAGGACGCGTCATCAATCAATTTGAAGTAGACACTTCCATGCGCGGCGCCCATCGCGTGAAACTGGGTCGGGTCCACCTGAAGTGAAATCGACGCTCCTTCAGCATCAAAAGACGCCTCGGTCGAAGGGTACATCGATTGGTTGATCGGACAACCGAGATACATCTTCTCCAGCTTGGCGCAATGCTTGGATTCAGATGAAGACAATAGCATGGGACACTAAATTTCTTTCTGAATGGCCCGCATTCAAAATGGACGCCTTATTCCGTTGCCAAACTTGACCACCTGGCCCCGGTAAAATGCCGCACAGAAGACCGAGCCAACAGCGGGTCCACTTGGAATTAGCGGAGGATCTGAACTTGGACAGTTGAATGCCCAGCATCGGTTTTGAGGCTCAACACATAGGTGCCATTTGGGACGTCGAGCTGAATGTCTTGGCCCCGGTTGACATTCATGATCATGCCGACCTGGCGACCGGAGATGTCAAAGACCCCAACGTCGGCAAGCGGGTCCTCTCCTGACCATTGCAAGCGGACCACACCATCTGACGATGGGTTGGGAAAGACCTCCAATGCCACATCCTCAAGGACAGCGACGCCATTCAAGTTGCCCGGATAGGCCTGAAGACAGAACGCGCCACTGGCCATCCATTCCAGACCAAAGAACTCCCAGTGGAAACCATCCACCCTCAAATGGTAGGTCTCCCCCTCTTCGGTGTCCACACCGACGGGACCCCACCATTGAAAGAGGTCCGTGTTGAAGTCCTCGCCGCAGTCCACGGGAACCATCTCGTCACACCCCCCTTTGTAGAGAACCGTTTGGGTATCCCACCCCCAGAGGTAGGCGATGTTTTCGTCGTTGCAGAACGTATTGGCGATGCTGTATGAATTGCCATCGCCCTCAAATGTGAACCAAACCGACCCGTCTTCCGTGGGCCCATCGTTCCAGCACTCCACTCCGATGCCCAGCGGACCGGGCTCGACCCCACTGCCCCAAACGGTGTTATCAAAGGGGCCGACAACCGACAGCTCTCCCCCATTTGGCTCAAAGATTTCGTCAATGGCCCGGGCGCCTTCACAAGATGTGTGTGGCCCCATGTCAATGACTTGATTGATGCTCAGACAGAACGTGCCTTGGGCCACGCCATCCCAAAAGTCATTTCCTTCCCACCGGTACCCGTCGACCATGATGAAGTAGTCTTGCCCCTCTTCCAATTTGGCATTGACAAACGAATAGTGCCAGCCGTAGTTGATATCCCAGAACACGTTGAGGTCGTCATTGGCCACAATCAAATCAAGGTCGTCGCAACTCCCCCCATAGATGGCCATTTGGGTGTTGTTGCTGTAAAGCGCAGACCCCGGACAATTCCACGTGATGAATTGGTAGACATTGCCGTCTCCGGTGAAGTGAAACCACACGGATTGGTCCACGCTGACCTCGGTTCCATCCGCACCCGTGTCGAACCATGACCCAGCAAGCCCCGCCTCCAATTCTGCCTCACCAGTAGCCCCAATGTTAGAAAAACTGCCAGCCGATTGGGCTGCCCCAATCGGCTGTCCCAGGTGTTCGGTCAGGTCGATTGCCTCGCTACAGAGGTCATTAACTGGTGCTTGAGAAAATGCTGTCGAAACGAACAGAAAGCCGACGAAAAGAAAGAATGCTTGCTTCATGGAATACTGATAGATGGCTGCAATGTAAGACGCCTCCTACTCATCGAGACTCCCGAATCCACTCATTATCAACCACAAGTGGGCAACTAACTTTTTGGACATCAACGGACAGCACCAAAAACAAAACAGTACCTTGGCTGACATGCGCTTCTTACCTGCCTTTTTTGCCTGCCTTTTACTGGTCTCTTGCACTCCCGGTGCCGATTCGATCCCCACCGACTCCGATTTCTCCAACTGTGCTAATGGCTTTGCCCCCACCGGAAACGCCGTCACCATGGGCAACCAATCTTCTGTTGATTTGATCAAATCAATCGATGCGGAATGGACCAAAATGGACCTTGAAGCTATGCGCAAGTTTTACTCCGACACCTGCGTGTATGAGTGGTACGACGGCGATCAATTTCAAGGATTTGATGCGTTTGCATCCAGATTGGCAAAAGACACACTCGACTATTCATGGAACATGATCTGGGCCTTCTGCGTTGACGATGATGCAGCGTCACCCGGAGAATGGGTCCATGCTGGATTCGATGAGGTGGGAACGCTGAATGGAGACACCATTGAACAGGCAGTCATTGAAGAATGGTACTTCATCCAAGACCAAAAGGTCCAGCGTTACTCCAATTCCAAGCGCCTTCAGCCCTGAAAACAGGACACCAGAATATCGGCTTGTGAGGCGCAGACTCTCCAATGATGACTGGAGGGTCTACTGGTGGTTAAATCACCAGCGCTTCTTGTAGCCTCCTTTGCTTCCACCACCAGGGCCCTTCTTGAAGCCTCCCTTGCTAGGGCCACCTGGGCCTTTCTTGTAGCCGCTCTTTTTGGGCTTGAACTGCCCCTCACCTGGACGGTCAACAAAACCATCGTCGTCCCAGCTGCGCTTCTTGTATCCACCGGGCTTGCTCTTTTTGTACCCCCCGCTCTTGAAGTCTTTTTTGAAGCCGCCTTTTTTGAGTCCGCCCTTGAAGTCTTTGCGGTAGCCTTCCTTTTTAAAGCCCCCCTTCCGCTCGCCATCATTGCCCTTGTAACCTCCACGGTCATTCAAGTCGGTGCGGTTTCCAAGGTTGAGCCGGGCCAATTCCCGCGCCACCAAACGCGCCACCATTTCCTCTTTTGTCAGAGGGCCCAGTATCAGGTCTATCTGTTCGATCAATTCTGCGGATGGCGAAGCCGTGTTTTCCTGTGACACCAGACCCATTGCCCAACCGCGAAGTCGCGTCTCCACAATGTCGTCCGCACGCGGCACGTCCACAGCAGAAAACTCCACCCCAAGGCCCTTGGCAAATGCATTCACCTTGTGCTTCTCCTTTCGGCTGATCAGCGCCAGGGAGATTCCCTTTTTCCCCGCGCGGGCCGTGCGACCTGAGCGGTGTGTGTAGTAGGCTTGGTCGTTGGGAAGTGCATAGTGAAACACGTGACTCAAATCGGTCACATCGATGCCCCGAGCAGCGACATCGGTTGCGATGAGCACCTGCAATTCTCGACGCTTAAAACGCAACATGACACGGTCTCGGGCGTGTTGGGAGAGATCGCCGTGGATGGCATCGGCCCGGTGCCCCTGTTTAATCAAGGACTCAGCCAGGTCCTGCGTGTCGCGTTTGGTGCGGCAAAACACCACGCCATACAAATCTGGATCATGATCGAGAAAACGGGTCAACGCCTCGGTCTTGTCTTTGTAATGCACGATGGCATACTGGTGAATGATGTTGGTGTTGACCGTCGTTTTGGGGTCGATTCGGACCTCAAACGGATCGTTCATGTAGTCCTTGACCATCCGCCGGATTTCCCTCGGCATGGTGGCCGAAAACAGCCACGTTTGCTTCTCTTCTGGCGTAAA
>CAXHAW010000187.1:0-4356 GCA_964014525.1 uncultured bacterium | reverse complement strand
TCCATCGACTCATTCAGAATGGTTCGGATGTGCGCCAAATAGAGCCTGCGGTATTCCGGTTGACTGAACAGGTAGTCTGTAAGCGGCCGAGGCGACCATTGCCATCCGCCTGAGAAAAAGGGATCGAAGTGATACACGTCGTTGGGACTCCAGAAGCTGTAACCCAGAATGGCCCCCACAAAGGAATTGTCCAAGTCCCAGGGAATCATCTGGAATCGGTTCTGCTCGTCCTCGTAGAGGTAGTAGTTGTGGACGTAGTAGCCGTTGTACGTGTCCAAATTGCTGACCACTGCATTCACCGCCAATGCCCACAGAACGCGGTCAATGTTGAGGACATCGCCGAGATTCTCCGGGTCGAAATGCAACGTGGTGATGAGGTTCAACAGGTCGTACCAACCCTCATCCGACTTAATCGTATAGCTATCGTAATAGGACTCCACATTGGGCCCGAGGTAATCGAGATTGGGCTCTCCCCCAGGTGTTCCCGGCCCACTCTCACTGCAAAAAACACCGGCGCCATCGCACTTAAACAGGACCCCATCATCCTCACCAAAGTGCTTCTCAAGGAACTGCTTGTTGATGCTTTCCGTGTTCACGTAAAGTCCCGTGTAGTTGTCTTGCGTGAAGAGCTTGACCAAGTTGATTTGCGGCGTGGGCAGGTATTTCCGGTAAATCCGGCTTGCCAAGTACTCCTTGCAATAGGTCGGGTCCAGCCACGCATTGGCGAGCTTGACCTTGTTGTACCCCATCAGCTGCTGGCCTGAAACCCAGTGGTTGAAGTCGAGGTTGTACGGGAGCTTCACACTGCCGTTTTCCAAGGGCAAACAAAAGGTGGAGTTCCCTTTGTAGCGCGTCCCAACCGTGCCCAAAACCGCTCCGTCCATCTCCACCGTTGCGGGGATACGCAAAGAGGGGTTGTTGAAGAACGCATCGACCAACACATCGTGGTAGTTGTCGTCCTGAAACGTGACGTGCATCTCGCGCAGAATCGAAGGGTCATACAGCCCGCCGGGACCATCATACAGTCCTTGGGGATTGTACACGGAAATGGATTGAGACCATGCAGGGCCCACCACGAAACACATGCACACAAGCCAAAACAATTGCATCACCTTCATGACAGAAAGTTACGCCCTCAAATCAGGATGGGATGTCTTCGGGTGACAGGCCCCCTGCGCGCCGAAACAGGTCCTGCATCATATCCTCCGCCTTTCTGTCGGGAGGGCCACCTTGGGCCCGTTCGAATCCATACGGCTCCGCAGGGCCTCGGTCAATCAGTTTGAACCGGAAGATGTAATCGTCGGGATCCGTCCCCCGACCCGAAAAAGTGCCGAATCGCAAATCGTTCAGTTGCAACGTCCCATCCTCACGGCGCACCGCATTGAAATAGCCCGCACTAAACCAACGCAAGACCTTCAGCGTCTCATCTGTATCCAGGTTGTGCAGAAGCTTGTGCCCTTTGGCAACAGGGTGGAAAACAACGGGAACCTCATCCAAAATGGAATGCTGGGCCAAGAGATAACCGTCTCCCGCATCCACCACCGCATTCCAAAGTAGGTTGTTGAATATGGTCGGCGTGATGAAGAATTGATCCTGGCTCCTCCCCTCCGCCTGAAGCGCCGCTTCAAAGGTTTGGTGAACGCGGCCATGGTTTGCCACGGTCAGTGCCAAATACAAACAGCTCCAACCCAAGCCAAGACCATTCCACAACCGACGGCGATTGTCCGTCCTTGCGAACCGGGCCGCGACAAGAAGACAGACGAGAAAGGGAAGCGTGTAGAGCGGGTCCACCACCGCCACCGTTCCCCAAGCCACGCGTTCATCGGAAAAAGGTGCGAAAAGCTGGGTGCCATATGTGGTGAAGCAATCGAGCAACACATGGGTGAAAAAGCCCCAAAAGAACAGGCGAATCCAGCCCCTCACATCGGCATCCGGCGCTTCCCATGTCCCGGTGAAATAGCGCTTATCCGCATGCCGCCAGAGCCCGTAAGCAGCCAAAGGCACATAAACAGCCAAGGGCCACCACCCTCCCGGCGCGAGGATTTGGGTCAGAAAATTCAATACAAAACCAATGAGGACCGCAGCAGCAACCTTGGTGCATACAGCCACCCAAGCATGGAATCGGCTGCGGTACACTTGGTCCGTCAACCATCCGAAGCCCAGCGCCCCCAAAACACAGAACAGGAAGCTGTGGCTGATCCCCCGATGAAAGGCGAGGTTGTCCAACTCGCTGAGAAAGTACTTGCCCAGGACATCCATGTCGGGAATCGTCCCGGCCACCGCACCCCACACCATGGCGCGGTTGCCCATTCTGCGCCCCAGCACCGCCTCACCCACGGCCGCCCCCAACACAATCTGTGACAGTGAATCCATGGTGCAAAGATCATCGGTCGCGGCATTGGAATAGTGGCAATAGACCCTGGATTCAACCAGACCGATCAAAAGCACCTCTGTTGCGTCCACAAGTCGGGACCAAAGCGCTACTGCACCCAGCCTGTTGCCCCTTAATTTTCGTCCCCGACTCCTCACATCACATGGACCCGCAGGACATCCAAACTTGTTTGAACCATTACTGGGGATACCCAGACTTGCGCAGTGCACAGAAGCCCGTGATTGCAGAGGTCATGAAAGGGAACAGCGCCCTTGTGATCATGCCGACGGGGGGCGGAAAGTCCATGTGCTACCAGCTCCCAGCCTTGCTGAGATCCGGGTTGACACTGGTGATTTCTCCTCTGATCGCCTTGATGAAGGACCAAGTCGACGACCTCCGGTTGAAGGGCATTGAAGCCGCATATCTCAATTCCAGCCTGGACCCGGACGAACACCAGCGGATCTTCAACTCCATTGGCAACGGCAAACTCAAGCTGCTGTACGTCGCCCCCGAAGGACTGATGGGCAGCAAGAGCGGACTCAAAGAGCGCCTCAAGTCAGTCAAAATCGACATGATCGCGGTCGATGAAGCACACTGCATCAGCGCCTGGGGCCATGATTTCCGGCCAGCCTATACCCAACTCCGGGACCTGTCCACGCATTTTCCTGGCGTGCAGGTCTTGGCGCTGACCGCCACGGCCGATGATGCGACCAAACGCGACATCATCAAGCAGCTTGGATTGGACAATGCCGCCCTGTTTGAAAACAGCTTTGACCGTCCAGAAATCCACTACACCGCCAAACCCCGCACCAACGAAATCGACCAACTGCTGGAGTTTGTCGCCCAGCATCGATCGGAGTCCGGCATCGTCTATTGCCTGTCGCGGAAGCAGACGCAAGACATCGCCGACCACCTGCAAAAGGGGGGATACCGGGCGACATGCTACCACGCGGGACTGACCAAGGAGGAACGCATGGCCCGTCAAGATCAATTCATCCGAGACGAGGTCAACATCATCGCCGCGACGATTGCCTTTGGGATGGGGATTGACAAAAACAACGTGCGCTACGTGGTGCACATGAACCTCCCCAAGAACATCGAAGGCTACTACCAAGAGACCGGAAGGGCTGGACGAGACGGATTGGACAGCAAGGCACTCCTGCTCCACGGCGGTGGCGATTTCCGCACCCTATCGGCGCATTGCGAGGTGGAAGGAAACCTAGACCAGAGCAACGTCATGCTCGGCAAGCTCCGGCGCATGCAGGACTTTGCTGATTCAAGGATGTGCCGGCGAAAAATTCTGTTGCAGTACTTCGGCGAAACTCTAGAACAAGACTGCGGCAATTGCGACAACTGCGAAACCACCTTCGAACAGCACGAAGGCACTGAAGACGCCCAAAAACTGCTGTCCACCATCGCCCGACTGGAGTGGTCCTATGGACTGGCCCATTGCATCGACATCCTTCGGGGATCACAAGCGCAAAAAATTACTGGGGCCCAACGCTCCATTTCCACCTATGGAATTGGTGCCGACAAGAGCAAGAAACACTGGATGAGCATCGGAAAGGAACTGATCCAACAAGGACTCCTGACCCAATCGGTGGGCAAGTATCCCGTGGTCAAACTCAACAACCAATCGTGGGCCGTGCTGCACGGAAAGGAACCCGTCATGCTCACGACATTCGAAGAACCCAAGGCCATCAAACCCAAGCGAAAGGCAGCATTGGACACCGAATTGGACAACCCAACGCTCTTTCAAACCTTGCGCAAACTGCGGCATGCCCTGGCCAAATCAGCCAATGTCCCCGCCTACGTCATCCTCTCCGACCGCTCGCTGAAGGAACTCTGCAATGCACAGCCCAAAACCCTCTCGGACTTGGCGACCGTGCATGGTTTTGGCAAGGTCAAGATTGCCAAATTTGGCCAGCAGTTCCTCGACGCCCTCGGGACAGACGAATCCTGAGGCTCCCGAATTCAGGGAGCAC
>CAXHAW010000186.1:0-4365 GCA_964014525.1 uncultured bacterium | reverse complement strand
GAGACAGAATTGGATGTGCTCATTCTCGATGAAGCAGACCGCATGCTGGACATGGGCTTTCTCGGGGACATCAACCGCATTGCAGAACACTGCAGCCCCAATCGACAAACGCTCCTCTTCAGCGCCACCATGCCGGACCGCATTGGAAAGTTGGCCAAGTCCATGCTCAACGACCCCGTGACGGTGCAAATCGCACTGTCTCGGCCAGCGGAGAAGGTCATGCAGGCTGCTTATCCAGTGCACGACGACCAAAAGCCGAAGCTTCTTGTCAGCTTGCTCAAGGACCGTGGACTGGAATCTGTGATTGTCTTTTCCAGCCGGAAGCGTTCCATCAGCATCATCGCCCGCTCCCTCTCCAAAGCCGGCTTAAACGTCGGGTCCATCAGTTCCGACCTCGATCAAAAGGACAGGGAAGATGTGATGCGCAGATTCCGTAATCGGAAGATCCATGTGCTCGTTGCCACAGACGTGGTGAGTCGGGGCATCGACATCGACAACATCGAGATGGTCATCAATTACGATGTCCCGCCAAACGAAGAAGACTACGTGCACCGCATCGGCCGAACGGCCAGGGCGGGCAAAGGCGGCATTGGCATCACCTTGATCACCCCGGGAGAAATGCGGAATTTCTCCAAAATCGAGAAGCTCATCGACATGGAGGTCCGCAAGGAGCCCTTGCCCAAGGAACTGGGTGAAGGCCCCGTCTATGACCCCAATGCACCCTCTGACCGCGGCGGACGTGGTGGACGCGGAGGCGGTGGTGGACGTGGTCGCGGCGGTGATCGTCGTGGCGGCGGCGGTGGCCGTGGACGTGGACGTGATGGAGACCGTCGGCGGGGCCAAGGCGGCGGCGGAGACCGCCCACAAGGCCAGAACCAAGGCGGCCAAGGTGGAAACGGCGAAGGCGGCAACAAGAAGCGCCGCAACAACCGGAACGGCAAGCGACGCAGTGGTGGCGGTGGTCAGGGCGGTCAGCAGGGTGGAGGCCAACCCCAAGGCTGACCATGTCCAATTACGATGAAGCTGACCTCGTCGGCCGACTGAGCCCCGAGGCTTTCCACGTGCTGCGCAGGAATGGAACGGAACGTCCGTTCTCCAGTGAACTCAACGGGGAAACGCGCACCGGAAACTACCACTGCAAGGTCTGCGACACGGCCCTGTTTGCACACACCGCTAAATTCGAATCAGGCTGCGGATGGCCCAGCTTCGATCAGGAAATCGAAGGGGCAAGGGTCACCCGGATTCGGGACACCTCCCACGGCATGATTCGGGTGGAAATTCGCTGCGCAGAATGCGACTCCCATTTGGGACACGTTTTCCCCGACGGACCAACCGAAACCGGAACACGTCACTGCGTGAACGGCATCTGCCTGGCCTTCCGCCCCGCAAAAGAGGGTTGACTCAGCGACGCTGACGGCCAGGGCCCTTGCCCATCTTCCCAAGCGCCCGACGGTCCTTGTCCGACATGCGCTGCTGCATCCGGTCCCGGACCACCCTCTTGAACTTTTTCTGAGCCTGAATACAGCGCACAGCAAAGTCCGACCCAAACTCAGCGGCCACGTCCCTTAGAAATTCGGTGCGCAGGCGGGGAACAACAACCTCCGTCTCCTCAATGCGGTCGAGGGCACCATAGAATTGGTCCTCTGCGCCGGCCTCCACATTGTCCATCGCGTCCTGGGCCTCCTTCAGCGCATCCGTCGCCTCCTTCAATTCCGCTTTGTGGGCATTGTATATCGGCCAAAAAACCTGTGCGGATTCAGCATCCAACTCCAACTCCTCGGTGAGGAATCCCACAGCCATCACCTCCATGCGTTCGCGCAGCGCCTCTCGGTCCACTCCAGCAGGGCGACCCTCGGTTTGGGCGACAAGCGCCGGAGAATACACCATCCCCGCCAGCAAAGCGGCCAGGGCCATCGGGATTGAACCAATCATCGTTTTCATATCGTTCTTCGTTTTCATTGTCAATACAGCGTTGCCCAAGCGTCCTCATCCAATTCAAGCAGCGACTCTTCCTCCATCAGCTCCATCATCCCTGACAACTCTTCATCAGACAGGGCTTCAAGCTGACATGCGAAGGTGACGCATGGCTTGGGCCTCAGCACCCCGCTGAGCGCCAGACCCAAACCGAGGATGAGCGCAATGGACGCGGCCATAGAAAAGACCGTCCTCAACTCGCCCATCCGGCCACCCAATGGGGTGGACATCACATCGGCAACAGCCCGCTCCACAGCGGCCTCAGCAATGCGAAAGCCATCGCCTTTGGGGTTTGGACCTGTGGAGGGTGATTGGGACATCATGATAAAAACGGAAGGTTCGGCGTCAGGTTTAATGGAACAGTGCGTTCGCCTCCTTTTTCAGGATGGCTTCGATTTTCTTTCGCGCATGGTGATAGGAGGCCTTGAGCGCCCCCTCAGATGTCCCCGTCTCTGAGGCCAAGTCCACATATGGACGGTCGTCAAAATACCGGGCCTGAAAAACCCAGCGCTGTTTTGGGGGAAGGGTAGAAATGGCCGCGTGCAAAAGCGCGAGCACCGCATCCCCGTCAAAATCAGCCGAGGACAGCAGTTGTGACGACCGCTCTTCAAGCAGAACGTCAATGGGCCTCATGCGCCGCAAGGTTCTTTTTCTCGCCGCATCGATTGTGGCATTTCGGGTGATGCGCAGCAACCAGGCGCGGCGCTGGGCCTCATTGCCCTCAAATCCATTCCAAGCCTGCCAAGCCTTAACGAAAACAGCTTGGGCCACGTCTTCGGCATCGGCCATCACCCCCAACATGCGCAGGCTCTGCGAAAGCACCATGCGGTAGTGCGCCCGCATCCAAGCGGCGAAATCAGGGGGTGTCGGGGAGGAGCCGTCTTGCACGTTCTCCAAAGGAACGCGCTGGGTGCCCCTGCGTTTAACCAAACGCCTTGAGGATGACACTTAGGCCTTCATCCTTGACCCCTGGAGCAGAGGCAAACGTCTCGTTTCCTGAAAGCAACGCCGCCGCATCCTGTCCACCAGAGAAATCGCACGTGATGCCACCCGCTTCCTGGACGAGCAACAGGCCTGCCGCAATATCCCAAGGCTGCAAACTGTACTCGAAAAAGAGATCAAATCGCCCACAAGCAACATACGCGAGGTCAATGGCCGCAGAGCCCATGCGACGAATGCCCCGAGAGCCCCGCGCAAAAGCAGTCAAGGCATTGAGGTAATCCGACATACGCTCAAAGTCCCAATGGGGGAAACCCGTGGCGACTAAAGCATCCGAAAGTTGGGCCCGAGGTGCACACCGAATGGGCCGTCCATTCAGATGGGCTCCGCCATCCTTCCACGCCGTGAAACACTCGTCCCGATTGGGGTCATACACAATGGCCACCACGGGCTGATGTCCATCCACCAATGCAACCGAGACACAGAAAACGGGCAAGCCGTGAATCAAATTTGTCGTCCCATCGAGCGGGTCTATGACCCAACGAAACCGAACGTCCTGACCCGCTCCAGCTGTGCCCTCCTCAGCGAGATAACCCGCTTCAGGCAACAGGGCACGCAAACCGTCTACCAAACGGGCCTCAGCCGTTTTGTCTACATGGCTGACCAAGGAGTTTAACCCCTTGACCTCAATATCAGATTCAGCGACGCGCTGCTCTACCAAATAAGCCCCGACGGGACGGATGACCTCAACGGCATCCTGGGTCAACCCTGCCGGATCAAATGGAAAGGAGGGAGGCTTCGCCATGCTTTTTCTTCAGCTCTGTTTACGCCGCAACACCAAAAGGGTCAGGGCCAACCCCCCGATGAATGTGAGTGTTGAGATCAACTCCGCTTGGGTAAACGTGAACCCAAACCAATTCATCTCCGCATTGACGCGAATCTTCTCAATGAAAAAACGCTCCAGGCCATTGAACATGAGGTAGACCCCAAAAAGGAGGCCTGGGGTCTTCCATCGCTTCCGCATGGCCCAGAGAAAAGCGAAAATGGCGCTGGCCATCAAGGTTTCGTAGAACGAAGTCGGGAATACCCCAGGGTCCAAATAGGTGCCAAACCCTTCGAAGATGGGCCATGGATCCTGCTCGGTGATGAGCCGTCCTGTGTAGCCTGCGGGACGGGGGCCATAGACGGCATTGACGTTGTTTGGAAACGCGTAGCTCCACGTCCAATCTGGCGCCCAAGAAAGCCAATCCGGCTTGGGGTTTGGGTTGGGGATGCCCCAGTCGCCGTCTCCGCTGATTTGACAGCCCATCCGACCAATGCCATAGGCCAGAATCAACCCGGGAGCAGCCGAATCCGCGAGAGGCAGGAAGGCGATTCGCGCCCGACGACCAACCCAGGCGACGGCCAAGCCACCCACTATCAAGCCCCCATAACTCGTCAATCCGCCCAGGA
>CAXHAW010000185.1:0-4373 GCA_964014525.1 uncultured bacterium | reverse complement strand
ATTCCGTGAAGTCTCGTGGGCTCGGAGATGTGTATAAGAGACAGGAGGAGCTGGACTGGGATACTTCGAATACGTCGCTGCCATCGAGGAATTGGCGTCGGTCTGCGGGGCAGTTGGCTTGAGCATGGCTGCACACAACAGCCTTTGTACCAACCACATATTGATGTTTGGGGACGATGATCAGAAGCAGCGCTTTTTGCCCCGTCTCGCATCAGGCCAACACATCGGCGCCTGGGGTTTGACAGAAGCGGGAACAGGATCGGACGCCATGAGGATGCGGTGCACCGCAGTCAAGGACGGAGACCATTGGGTGCTGAACGGAACCAAGAATTGGATAACGCACGGCATCACTGCTGAGGTCGCCGTGGTACTTGTTCGCACAGGGGAGTTGCTCGACAGCCATGGCATCACGGCCATGGTGGTGGAGCGGGGCATGCCTGGGTTCCGCGGAGGAAAAAAAGAGGACAAGCTGGGGATGCGCGCCAGCGAAACCGCTGAATTGGTTTTCGAGGACTGCCGCATTCCGGAATCCAATGTTTTGGGGCAGGTGGGCGAGGGCTTCATTCAAGCGATGAAGATTTTGGACGGGGGAAGAATCAGCATTGCAGCGCTTTCTCTGGGCATTGGCCGAGGTGCATACGATGCGGCGAGACAGTATGCCAAGGAGAGGGAGCAATTCGGGAAGCCCATTGCCCATTTTCAAGGCATCGGTTTCAAATTGGCTGACATGGCTGTTGGGATTGAGGCAGCGCGAAATTTGATTTACCAGGCGTGTTGGGCCAAAGAGAACGGAGGGGATGTAACCCGCTTGGGTGCCATGGCCAAATACCAAGCCTCAGAAATGTGTGTCCAGGTGGCCACGGATGCCGTCCAAGTCTTCGGTGGATATGGCTACACTAAGGAGTTTCCCGTTGAGAAATTCTATCGAGATTCTAAGCTTTGTACCATAGGCGAGGGCACCTCTGAGATTCAGAAGCTGGTGATTTCGCGCGGCCTAATCGACAAAGGGCTTCAATAATGCCAAGAGGCGATGGGTTTTCTTGGAATCTAAGCTATCTTCGCGACCCAATTTTCCATCATGCTCATCATTCCGGTCAAAGAGGGAGAGAACATCGAACGTGCGTTGAAGCGCTTCAAGAAGAAGTTCGACCGCACGAAAACAGGTCGCATGTTGCGTGCCCGGAAGGAGTACGTTAAGCCCAAGACGGTTCGTCGCGAGGCGATGAAGAAAGCCGTCTACAAAAACAAGAAGGCATTGTTGGGCTGATAATTTGGCAAGATGGGTTTGGTCGGGTAATATTAGCTGTAACCAAACCAAAATGTCCAACTCAGCCTTACCTCAGAAGCCTTTAGAGGCCTTTCTGCACTTTCTCGAGAAGGAGAAGAGGGGGAGTGTCCACACCCTCCGATGCTATCGGTCGGACTTAAACCAACTGCAACGTTTTCTCAGCGATAGTTATGAGCACCATGAATTGGTGGGAGTCGAAGGAGATTGGGTCCGTGCTTGGGTAGTTCACATGATGCAGGAGGGTCGCAGCCCCCGCACCATTCATCGAAAGGTGAGTGCCTTCAGAACCTTTAATCGTTATGCCCGGCGCATGTCCTTTACGGACAAAGATCCAAGCAGTGGCGTTACCCTGCCAAAGCTAGAAAAGCGGGTGAGAGAAGTGGTCCCTGAGCGCAACATGGAGGCGCTGTTGGACAGCTCTATTTTCCCAAACAGTTGGTCTGGATTGAGGGATCGCCTCATGTTGACCTTGCTCTACGAGACGGGAATGCGTCAAGACGAGCTAATCGGCCTGAAGCATGCTAACGTTCAAGTCAGCCGCAGGACCATCAAGGTATTGGGCAAAGGATCGAAGGAAAGGCTGATCCCTGTTTCTGATTCCTTGCTCAATTTGGCAGAAGAATACATGAGGAACCGTCCTGGAGGAAGCGAGTTTCTGGTGGTGACGGATGGCGGCCGAGAACTGTATCCCTCATTTGTCTATCGCCGCGTCAATCACTATATTACAGAGACAAGCTCGCTTAGCAAGTGCAGCCCGCACGTCATCCGGCATTCGTTCGCCACGCATCTTTTGAATCGCGGAGCGGACATCAACGCAGTGAAGGAGTTGCTCGGACACAGCAGTCTGAACGCAACCCAACACTATACCCACGTTGCCACGGGGCGCCTGAAGGCCGTGCACAAAGGGTCACCACTTGATTCGCGGAGCATTTTCTGAGTCTGCAGTTTCGAGTGAATCCCATTTATGCAAGTACAAGTCCAATCCATCCACTTCAAGGCCGACGAGGCCCTCGTTCGTTTCATCAAGGTCAAGCTGCAAAAGCTGACCTTGTTTCATCCTGGAATCCAGTCGGCAGATGTTCACCTCCGTCTAGATCGAGACGATGAGCGAGAGAACAAACGGGTGGAGGTGAAATTGGGACTGCCTAGTTCAGACCTTCACAGTGGGCGTCGAGCAAAGAGTTTTGAAGGGGCGTTGAGCGAGGTCGTAGAGGCCCTCCGAAGACAGCTTGAGAAGGCCCGTGGCAAGGCGGTTTGAGCCGTTCGCGAAACGGGAGATAACAGTTTGTTTATCCCCATTGTACCCAAGGTATTCTACACTACATTTGCCCTCCCTAAATCGGGGAGGGTCTTTTTTTGGCCCAGTTCTTTGACACAGGCCGGTGTAGCTCAGTTGGCCAGAGCAGCTGATTTGTAATCAGCGGGTCGTGGGTTCGAATCCCTCCACCGGCTCACACATCGACCAAATGACCCTAGGGGGGTACGCCGGAGTTGGAGAGCCGGGGCAGACTGTAAATCTGTTGTCTACGACTGAATAGGTTCGAATCCTATTACCCCCACTAAACAAGCGGAAGTAGCTCAGTTGGTAGAGCGTCAGCCTTCCAAGCTGAATGTCGCGAGTTCGAATCTCGTCTTCCGCTCCAAGGTCTGTCCAACGGGACGGGCCGCTCAAGCCGATGTAGCTCAGGGGTAGAGCGCTTCCTTGGTAAGGAAGAGGTCACGGGTTCAATTCCCGTCATTGGCTCTATTCTGAAGTACATCTATTAATAACGTAAACCTAAATAACCAAACCATGGCTAAAGAAACGTTCGATCGTTCCAAGCCGCACGTGAACATCGGGACCCTCGGTCACGTTGACCACGGCAAGACGACCCTCACCGCTGCGATCACAAAAGTGTTGGCAGACGCTGGATTTAGCGAGGCTTCCTCCTTTGACCAGATTGACAATGCTCCAGAGGAAAAGGAGCGCGGCATTACCATTAACTCCTCGCACGTTGAGTACGCAACGGCAAATCGCCACTATGCGCACGTCGACTGTCCGGGACACGCTGACTATGTGAAGAACATGGTGACGGGTGCTGCTCAGATGGACGGTGCTATTCTCGTGGTTGCCGCTACGGATGGCCCCATGCCCCAGACCCGCGAGCACATTTTGCTCGGCCGTCAGGTTGGTGTGCCTCGCATCGTCCCCTTCCTGAACAAGGTTGACATGGTCGATGATGAGGAGTTGCTTGAGCTCGTTGAGATGGAGGTGCGTGAGCTCCTCAGTTTCTATGAGTATGACGGAGACAACGTTCCCTGCATTCAGGGATCGGCTCTCGGCGCCCTCAATGGCGAGCAGAAGTGGGTTGACACCGTTTTGGAGCTCATGAACGCTGTGGACGAGTACATCGAGTTGCCTGAACGCGACAACGAGAAGCCGTTCTTGATGTCTGTTGAGGATGTCTTCACGATTACAGGTCGTGGAACGGTTGCTACAGGCCGTATCGAGACCGGAATCATCAACACGGGTGATGAGATTGATATTCTTGGCTTGAATGCAGAGAACATGAAGTCCACTATCACTGGTGTAGAGATGTTCCGTAAGATCCTCGACCGCGGTGAGGCTGGAGACAATGTTGGTCTCCTGCTCCGTGGAATCGACAAGAGTGACATCAAGCGTGGAATGGTTGTTGCTGCTCCTGGCACCGTGACCCCTCACAGCAAGTTCAAGGCTGAGGTCTACATCCTCAAGAAAGAGGAGGGTGGCCGCCACACGCCTTTCCACAACAGGTACCGCCCGCAGTTCTACTTCCGGACCACTGACGTGACCGGAGAAATCCATTTGGAGGAGGGCCGCGAGATGGTAATGCCTGGTGACAACGTGACCATTTCTGTGGAGCTTATCTACGGTGTGGCCATGTCTTCGGGTCTGCGTTTCGCCATCCGTGAGGGTGGACGCACCGTGGGCGCGGGACAGGTTACCGAAGTGGTCGGCTAACTACCGGTTGAACCGCAAAGACAAAGGGAAAGAAGATGCCCAACAGGGCAGCTGCTGTCGCCGTCTACGGGCATAGCTCACTGGGTCGAGGCGCGGTCTCCCCCG
>CAXHAW010000184.1:0-4378 GCA_964014525.1 uncultured bacterium | reverse complement strand
ATAAGAGACAGATTGTTCTCCTGGTCGGTCCACATATCCTATGCGGTGCACGTCATTGATAGAAAACCCGCAGGATTCCAAAAGGTCCACAATGCCTTTCTGTGAGCAATAGTGAAGGAAGGCCACTGTCTCTCCGCCGTGGCGCTTGTAAAACAAGTCTCCACGCTCGTACCCTTCATTGGCGAGTTCCAATTCCTTATAAAGATTCAGCGCCTCAGGCCCCCACTCATTCGGATTGTCAAGATTGAAAACATCAACGTAGAACCGTCCTCCGGGACGCAAGGCCTTGAACACCCTGTTGAGGCTATTTTTCCTTTCCACAAGATTGGGAATGTGTCCGAAGGCATAAAGAAATGTGACCGCATCAAATGCGCCTGACTCCACATCGATTTCATTCCAATGGCCAATGCGTGCATCCAAGCCTCGCTGCCTCGCCGTTTGCACCATGCCCATGCTGATGTCTACCCCCTCCATCCTGTAGTCTCGTTTTGAACGCGTCCGGATGTCCAAGGCGCGGCGTCCTGTGCCACATGCGATGTGCAGCACGCGCTTTGGTGACAGCTCACCGATGTTCGATGCGATGATGCCATTGATGCTGTCGGTGTATGCCCTCCTCTTCTCACTTCCCTGATCCAGGTGGTCATATGTCTCCGCCTGTTCAGAATAATAGGCGCTGATTGAGTGAAGAATTTCTAGGCTTCTGGGCTTGGGAATCAAAGGGTAAAGCCTGTGGGTTCGATTGCCTCGAATGTCACTGATTGGGACAAACGTAAAGGCGTCTTTTTCGAGCCTTCTGAAGCCCGATGGATCTTGCTGGAAAGAGGCCGTGGTGGCCTTTTCGTTGAGCTCTCCTAGCCAAGTCCTTTTGGCGTCGAACAAGACCATTCCGTCCAAGGTGTCCAGTGCTGGGGCATAGAAGTGGACTGTAACAAGGGGTTCGTTACTGCTGGGGTTCACAATCTTGTGAATGGTTCCATCAGGCTCCGGCAAAACACCACCCTCGCGAACCCGAAGGGCTTGCCCCTCTTTCAATTCTCTCCTCTCCTTGTCAAAGGTGTACTCCACGTTTTCCACCTCTCCCTCAACACAGAGTACATATCCCCAGAATCCCTCGTGGTGATGAATTGCACTTTCAACGCCAGGTGGCCAGTGGAGCACCACGACTTCAAAGGGGTCGAGCAACAGTATGTTGCGCGCGTAATTTTCTGTCATGCCTGCTATGGAGGGGATGCAGTCTCCAAGGTCCAATTCGTCCAACTTGATGGAGCGAACCAACCTGCCCATCCAGTCAAAATCGAAGCCGTTGGGCGTCGTTTTACGTATGGTCTCAATTAAAGCTTGCATCTCCCAGGGGTTCCATTGCCAAACAGGGTTATCGCGAAGATACGCCGGGACAGAGCTTGGTGACAATGTCACAGGGTGCGCGGCGCTGTTATGAAACCTTCTGGAAGAAACAGCAGTATAGGACGCCGATTCCAACTTGTTTGCCCATGTCCAATCGACGCATTGTGAGCTATGAAAAGCTCGACCAGTCCATACGAAAGATGATCAAGTCCAATTACCCAGACGGGTTTGACGGACAAACCTTTAACCTCCGCCTGCCCACAAGCAAGGAGGTCTTCAAAATGATCAGGTTCGAAACAGACAACATCCAATACATGATCAAAGTCGGCCCTGCTATCGAGGGTGTCGATTACACACTGGATTGAAATATCCAGCGCTTCGCACGGAGAAAAGGGGTTGGTTCCGAACTTGGGGCCAATCCCTTTTTTCATGCGGCGTCTTTTTCTTCTTTGTTTTTCTCTTTTGCTCTGCAACGTTGACCTTCTGGCACAACTTGTCTGTCAGCCCATGGTGGGGCATGTCGGTTTGCGAGATGCGCGAGTCTGGATCCAAGCGGAGAAGATGGCCAAGGCTCAGCTCGAATGTTGGCCCGCCGAAGGACAACTCGACCCCGAGGACGTCCAACGAAGTGACATCCAAGTATTGAAACCGAGTTCAGCGCACACCGCCACCTTTGATCTCGGCGGGCTGGAACCGGGCACTTCTTACGCATTCCGGGTGATGCTCAACGGACAAGAAGTGGAACAGGGAATCGATGCTGCCACACTCCGGTTTGAGACCCAGCCGCTCTGGCAACACCGCATTGATCCGCCCGAATTCACCATGGCCTTGGGCTCTTGCAGCTTCATCAACGAGGCCGCCTATGACCGGCCGGGCAAGCCATACGGTGGTGGTTATGACATCTTCAACACCATTGCAAAAGCAGAACCAGACCTCATGCTCTGGCTCGGAGACAATGTCTACTTCAGGGAAGTGGATTGGGGGTCTGAATCCGGCATGCACCACCGGTATTCACACATGAGACAGCTCCCGGAAATTCAAGGCTTGCTTGGCGCTTGTCCCCATGTTGCCATCTGGGACGACCACGACTTTGGACCCAACGATGCCGATGGGAGTTGGATTCACAAGGATTGGGCGGCCGATGCCTTTCGCCATTTCTGGCCCAACCCTTCTCAAGGGCTTCCCGACACGGGAGGCAAGGGCATCACCGCTGCATTCAGCTATATGGATGTGGATGTGTTTCTGCTCGACAACCGGACTTTCCGCGTTAGTCCCGACAACGTGACCCGGACGCCACAGATGCTTGGAAGTGCGCAGATGGATTGGCTTGTCAGTGCCCTCAAGTTCAGTCAGGCCCCTTTCAAATTGGTCGCCGTGGGTGGACAGGTGATTTCTGATTTCGCCGAATATGAAAACATGGCCCGGTTCGAAGGGGAGCGAAACGAACTCCTGCGCCGAATCGACGAGGAGGACATTCAGGGCGTGGTCTTTCTGACGGGTGACAGACACAGCTCAGAATTGAGCCAGCTCACCTTGCCCGGTGGCAGAACGGTTCTAGATTTCACGTGCAGTGCACTGACCAGCGGGGCTTACGACCACAGTGGTGAGCCCAACCACAATCGCATCGAGGGAACCAGCATCGGCATTCGCAACTACGGTACGCTCACGTTTAGTGGTCCCCTAGACGATCGGGTCTTGTCCATCAAAACGCACGATGCCGGAGGACACATGCTCTGGGAGCATGTGGTAAAGGCGTCTGAACTCTGACACCAGTCCTCAATGCACAACCATCAGGCGCAAAGTGGACGTGCCTCCTGTGTTTTCCATGGCCTGGAGGGTGTACACTCCCGAAGGGTGTTTCGCGAGCGACCAATTCAGTGATTGCTCTGCCAGTTGAACCTGATCCACAATGCGCCCTACACCGTCCCGCAGGACCATTTGTCCAACGAATGGTTCGCCAAATTCCACGCGGACAACATGTCGAACCGGGTTGGGGGATGCAGACATTTCAATTGGTCTATGCTCCATAATCCCAACTGGAACTGAGACCAAGATGGTGACTTCGCACCCCGTGGCATCTGTTACCGTTAGGGTCCATTCGCCGGACCCCAAATCATCTGGGTCTTCAAGGCCGGTGCTCCCTGTGGGGCCTGACCAGAAGAACCCATAGGGCTCTGCACCTCCTGTAACCGTGACAGACGCGCCTCCATTGTCCTCTCCAGGACTGGCGCTCTCAACGCTGTCTATGTTCACCGTCATGCCAGGTGGATCGATGACGGAAATGCTCGCGGTGTCGGTGCATGTTCCCATGGATGTCATCAGAACCATCACCTCCACTAGGTATTCTCCTGCTGAAAGACCAAGAAAGTTGCCCCCGATGTCCGCAGGTTCGCCATTCAAGGCATAGGACGACGCCATCACATTGCCCGCAACAAATGCCGAAATGCTACCGTCCTCCCCACCGACGCATTCGGGAGATGCCGCCACCAAAAACAAAGCTGGATCTGCTGCGGCTTCTATGGTGAAGACCTCCACTGCACCGCAGGTTGAATCTCCGTCCAAAACCTCAATGAGGTAGTCTCCCGGCGAGAGAGAATCAAAAGGTTGCCCTGTCCATTCCCCAGAGAATGTATCGGGACCAGTCAACTCAAAAAACACCGAGTCTGTCAACGCGGAATCCACTGTGAATTCTGCTGATCCGTCCAGTTCTCCAAAACAAGTCTCCCCCAGTTATATACAAGCTCGACAACACCAAATCGCAATAGGTACAACTCCCATCCTCAGTGGTGGCTTGCGGATTAAAATTCGAGGCGGCTTCATCCGTGCAGCCCACACAAGACGTGAATTCGCAATTGTCCGCATCAATGGTGGCTTCAGGGTCAAAATTACAGGCCTCAGAATCCAAACACCCTGCGCAGGAAGAATACTCACAAAGGCCGCTCTCAATGATGGCTTCAGAGCTGAAGTTGCAGGCGAGCGGGTCTGTGCACCCATAGCAAGTGAAGTCGCACAGGTCGAAATCATTGATGAATGC
>CAXHAW010000183.1:0-4422 GCA_964014525.1 uncultured bacterium | reverse complement strand
GCTGCTGAAGAGGCACCTGCTGCTGAAGAGGCACCTGCTGCTGAAGAGGCACCTGCTGCTGAAGAAGCACCCACTGAGGACGACAAGTCCAAAGAAGACAGTGCTGAAGGTTAACTTCTTCGCAAACCAAGAAAAAGAAAGGCTGCCCATTGGGTGGCCTTTCTTTTTTGCCGCCAACTTTGCATCATGACAGAAGCGGCTGAGATGTTTGTTTTGGGAAAGACCCTAAAGCCCCACGGATTAAAGGGCGACGTCGCTGTCAAGCTCGATGTGGACGTGCCAAATCAATACCGTGATTTGGACATGGTCTGGGTCAGTCGACAAGGGTCTCTGGTTCCATACCCACTGACCATGGTGTCCGTGAGGCCCAAGGTGACCGTGTTCCACTTCGAAGGAACTGAAGACGTGGAGGGCGCAGCAGCCATGTCCGGGCACGACCTCTTGCTTCCGACAGCATCCCTCCCCGCCCTCACTGGCCTCAAATTTTATTATCATGAGGTCATCGGATTTGAGCTTCTCGATATCCACTCTGGAACCTTGGGCACCATTCAACAGGTTTTGGATTTGCCCAGCAATCCGCTTTTTAGATCTGTTCGTGATGGTGTAGAAGGGTTGTTTCCCATGACCGATGAAGTATTGCGGGAAGTGGACCGCAAGGCGAAAACCATTACGTTGGAACTGCCGGAGGGATTCTACGACCTCTATTTCTCTGAGGAGCAGACGTAACCTGGGTGTCTCACCACCTGTCGGGCTTCTTTTGGGCCACTGAATCCATCACAGACCATTACTAATCAAAGGGTTGATGTGCTTTCGGATTCTCTCCCCGTTGGAGAGTGAAGAAGTCCAATGTCCCTGTCCTCTTTCGGTCAATTCCCCGAGATAGCTTGTCACTGTCTCAAACGTGATGACGCTTCGTGAACCCGGAGCCTCTGCTCAACATCAGCTTAGGGCATGCTACACAACCGATTCGAACTTGACGACCAAGACTCCATACCTGGACCCTGCCCCAGTTGACAGCACAGCTTCAACACACACCAAGGATGAAACGAACGCATCCGTTTTGCGGAGCGAGCAAAACATGGGCGCTGATGGTGTGAAGCTCAAAGTGTTTGTTCTCGATACATCCGTCCTTCTTCACGACCACAACTCAATCAGGAGTTTCGAGGAGAACCGGGTGGCCATTCCGATCACCGTGCTCGAAGAGCTGGACACATTCAAGGTTGGAAATGAGACCAAGAATTTTGAGTCAAGAGAATGCATTCGCATCATCGACCGCTTGAGCAAGGAGTACACCTTGCAAGACTGGATTCCACTCGAAAATGGACAATCTGGTCTTTTGAGAATTGTGATGAGCGACGACCATCACCCCAGCGGACTCGATGCCTCTCGCGTATTTGACAAGAAGACCAACGACCACAAAATTCTCAGTGCAGCCTTGCAATTGCAGCACGACGAGCCAGACATGAAAGTGGTGCTTGTTTCCAAGGACATCAACCTGCGAATCAAGGCCAAAGCACTCAACTTACCTGCAGAAGACTTCAAGACAGGCAAGGTCAAGGACAACAAGCACCTGTACAGCGGAAAGACACTGATTGAGGGCGTTGATGGCGATGCGGTCCGCAAGATGTACGTCTCAGGGCAAACCCGAAAGATTTCTATTCTCGGCAAAGAGCGACGCAACAACCACTTTTATATTCTCCGAAACTGTTCGTCTTCTGCTTTGGGTTTCTTCAGTGAGGAAAAGAAAACAATTGAGCGGGTTGACAAGAGCTATGCCTTCGGCATCAAGCCCAAAAATGCGGAGCAGGCTTTCGCTTTGCATGCCATCCTCAATCCAAACGTTCACTTGGTGACCGTGAGTGGTGTTGCGGGCACAGGCAAGACCCTGTTGGCCCTTGCAGGTGCACTTGAGCAGAAGAATCAATTTGATCAAGTCATCCTTGCAAGGCCCATCGTCGCATTGAGCAACAACGACCTTGGCTATCTGCCTGGCGACGCTGAGGAAAAGGTCAATCCATACATGCAGCCGCTGTGGGACAACCTGAACTTCATCAAGAGTCAATTCGGTCAGAATGAGCGCAAATACAGGGCCATTGAGGAGATGCAGGCACAAGGCAAAATCACCATCTGCCCCCTCGCCTACATCCGTGGTCGCAGCCTGTCCAATGTGATTTTCATTGTAGACGAGGCTCAAAACCTCACCCCCCATGAGGTCAAGACCATCATTACTCGCGCTGGAGAGAATTCAAAAATCATCTTGACCGGCGATGTTAGACAAATCGACACGCCATACTTGGACGAACAATCCAACGGGATGAGCTACGTGATAGACAGACTGAAGGGCCGAGAGCTGTTTTGCCACATCACCTTGGACAAGGGCGAGCGGAGCGAACTGGCCAACCTGGCCAACGAGCACCTCTGATTGACCTGCATTTGATCAACGACAAACCCGGCCTTCACACATGCGAATGCCGGGTTTTTTGTTTGGGCCATTGAACGTGATTGGTCGGTGAACACTCCACCCCCTTTCTTTCATGCCCTTCCCTCGTCTTTACTCATTCTGTCTAATCATGGCCCCGTCTGTTGTTTGGCCGCCAACCGAAGGCCCATGTCGCAGCGACTTGGACGCCGATGGTGCCATTGGCATGGCCGACTTGTTGCTCTTGCTTTCCGATTTCGGCGCAATTTGTGATTCAGAGTCGCCAGAACCCATTGAATGGCCGGACATTCGGTTCTCAGAGTTGCACTACAACCCAAGCTCCGATCAAGGCAACGACAGCGACTTTGAGTTCCTTGAATTGGCCAACCTCGATACGCTCGCTGTGAATTTGGCCGGGTGGTCCATCAGTGAAGGCATTGACTTCACCTTTCCCGAAGACAGTTGGCTGTCTGCTGGAGCATATGCGGTTTTGACTACGGCGCCCGGGGCCTACGCGGGATTGGGTTATCCAGTTTTTGATTGGGGGGGCGGTGGCCTCAACAACTCAGGAGAACTCCTCGCCTTGAGGGCGCCTGATGGCCATGTCGTTGAGTATGTGGAGTACAGTGATCACAGCCCTTGGGATTCTGCCCCCGATGGTCAGGGGCCCTCATTGGAACGGCTCTTTGTTTATGGGCCTGCACACGCGGCCGGCTCTTGGTCAGCTTCAATCGGCATGGGCGGCACTCCGGGCAATGTCAACAGCCTCTGGATAGACTGATGTCACTCAATTCAAGGACTGCCTTTGCCCGGAGACAACGATGTCGATTGCCTCCCCCGATTTGAGTGTCGCCTTGCACCCCTTGGGCGCCACCTCAATCTGGAGTTGTCTGCCTCGAAAATGCAGGTTAAACGAGTACGAACTCCACCCCGAAGGCAGCATGGGTCGGAAGTGCGGTACACCATCTACAACGCGATAACCGCCAAACCCTTCGACCAAGCTCATCCATGTTCCTGCCATAGACGTGATGTGGAGGCCCTGATGTGCTTCTCGATTGTAGTCGTCTAGATCGAGGCGGGCGGTGCGCAAATACATCTCCATGGCCTTGTCTTCCATGCCCAACTTGGCGGCAAGGACCGCGTGAACGCAAGGACTCAGGCTGCTCTCATGGACAGTCCGAGGTTCATAGAACTCAAAATTCTCTTTGTGGGTATCCTGATCAAACTCCCCTTCAAAAAGATACAGCCCCTGCAGTGTGTCGGCCTGCTTGATGTAGACGGACCGCAGGATGCGGTCCCAGCTCCAGTGCTGGTTGATGGGGCGCTGCGACTCATCGAGGTCAGACGCCATGTTTTGCTCCTTGTCCATGAAGCCGTCCTGCTGCAGAAAGACACGCGTCCCCTCCAGAATGGGGTAGTGCATCTTGTCAGCCACTGATTGCCAATGGGGACATTCTGCAGCCTCGTCAAAGGCCCACTTCGCGCTCTGTTTCAGGAGCGTGTCTGGCGCATGGGTTTTCATCCACTCCAAGGCCGTGAGGGCCCGGCGAAGACACCAAGCAGCGAGGCGGTTTGTGTACCAATTGTTATTGACGTTGTTCTCGTATTCGTTTGGTCCTGTGACGCCGAGCATGACCCACGCTTCTTTCGCCTCAGACCAATTGACACGTTGTGCCCAGAAACGGGCAACAGCCAAAATCACTTCCCACCCCCCTTCTGCCATGTAGGATGCATCGCCACTTTGTCGGATGTAATTGTGTATGGCATAGACCATGGCGCCATTGCGGTGAATCTCCTCAAAGGTGATCTCCCACTCGTTGTGGCACTCTTCCCCGTTCATTGTGACCATGGGGTACAACGCAGCCCCTCCTGTGAACCCCAGTTTTCCTGCATTTTCAATGGCGCGCTCAAGGTGGTTCCGTCGGTACAAAAGGAGCTGACGGGCCACACCCGATGGATGAGTGCCCAAGAAGAAGGGAAGGCAATACGCCTCTGTATCCCAG
>CAXHAW010000182.1:0-4480 GCA_964014525.1 uncultured bacterium | reverse complement strand
ACACAGGTAGGATCGTCGGCAGCGTCAGATGTGTATAAGAGACAGGTATTTCGCGCCTGGAAAACGCCGCCCGAAAACCCGAAACAGGGATTTGAGGGCGGCCTTAAGAGACGTCCTGTCAGGGCGACCTGTCCAAACCCCGTTGACTGATGCTGTTGGATGTCCCCTCGAAGGCATTCGGCTCAAGGAAAGACCTTAACTTATTGATCCATGCGTGTTTTCAACCTTGTTCTTTTTTGTTCTGCGGCTCTGGCCTCTTTTGGTCAAGGGGTGACCTTCCATGCCGACGTGGCCCCTATCATGCATGCGAATTGTACTGAGTGTCATCGCACCGGTGAAATCGGCCCCATGCCATTCACCACGTACGAGGAAATCGCTGCCTATGGGGAGTTCATAGAATATGTCACGTCCATTGGGTACATGCCCCCTTGGACCCCAGACCCCGAGTACCAGCATTTTCTCGGTGAACGGTCCCTCAGTCAAGAGGATGTTGAAACCCTGAGTGCCTGGGTGGATGCCGGAAAGCCTGAAGGAAATCCCGCTGACAATCCAGGTGTGCCAGTGTTCCCGGAAGGGAGTCAGGTGGGGACGCCGGATTTGGTTATCGGAATGCCAGAAGCATACGTTCACGGTGGAGACATGACGGAACAATACCAAGTGTTTGTCATCCCAACGGACTTTGAGGAGGATGTGGCCATTCGATCAGTTGAGGTGCGGACTGGCAATGGTGTCATCGCCCATCACGCCATTCTGGGGATTGACATTTCGGGTACAGCCCAGCAGCTGGACGCCGAAAGCCCCGGCATGGGCTATGAGAGCTTCGGAGACTTTGGATTCGACGCCTACGAGAACTTTTTTGCGGGATGGGCACCCGGCATTGAGGCCGTGATTCACCCAGAAGGGTTGGGAAGGGTGATACCTGCTGGAAGTGATTTGCTCTTGCAAATGCATTATGGCCCCACCGGCGTGGAGCAGTCAGACCAAACGGAGCTGAATCTCTTTTTCTGTGATGAAGAAATTGAACGGGAAGTTGCGACAGGCATCATGGGGCCGTGGTCCATTGGGGAGCCGTTTGTGATTCCACCGAATCAGGTCAAGACGTTCCATGGTGAGTATGTTATTCCCACTGATTTGAGCTTACTGAACATTACGCCCCACAGTCACTTGATTGGGGCGTCATGGGAGGTGTTTGCCACTTCCCCGAATGGGGCCGACACCATTCCATTGATTTCCATTCCAGAATGGGATTTCAATTGGCAGGGCATGTTCACCTTCCCCACCTTGACCAAGGTTCCCGCTGGATATACAATGGAGGCCATAGCATCCTATGACAACACGTCCGATAACCCCTTCAATCCAAATGACCCACCGCAAACGGTGTTTTACGGTGATTTGACGGGAGATGAGATGTTCTTCGTTTTCTTCAATTTCGTGCCGTACCAAGAAGGTGACGAGGACATCAGCATGTCCTCTTCGACGTTCTCAGGTGTCGCCGAGGCTCAGGCGGACGAGGCCAGTTTCCGTCTCCAGCCCAATCCGGCCGGCAAGCGCGTTCAATTGCTCAACGACCCTGCTCTGCTTGGGACATTTTGGAGCCTCTGCGATCCGATGGGGCGCATTGTGGACAACGGTGTTTTCCGTTCAACGAATCAGTTTATCGATGTAGAGCCCATGTCTGAAGGCGTCTATCTGTTTCGGTGCAGGGCGGGAATTGAACGCTTGGTCATTCAGCATTGACGGGCCAACCAGAGGCGCCGGTCCACAAATGGGTCAGGTGACCCTCTCGCACAATCCCATTGGGCGTCAGAGGGTCCACTCGAACTTCGCCAGAGGCATGGATGACCTGCCAATGATCTTGTATGGCGTGGGTGGCAACACCTACATGTGTGACGGCGTTGCTGTCTTCCTTGTGGAAGAAGACGAGATCGCCTTCTTTCAATTCCGTAAATCCTGGCCTTTTCTGAAGCGATTGCGCCCACTGCTGGCTGGCATCGCGGGCAATGCTAATTCCGCAGAGTTGGCCTGTGAGCTGGGTTAGCCCGCTGCAATCGATGCCCAGGATGCTCTTGCCTCCCCACAGATAGGGAGCCCCCAAAAACTGAAGGGCAGTGTCAACAATTCCCGATGGTCCATTGGGCGTGTACTCGGGCATGGCGGCTTTTGGGACATGGCTTCCCGCAGGCAGGTGGAGGTGCCTGTCACCCCATTCAATCGCGGTCAGTGGCACAGGAAGTTTGTGGCAGGCCGCTTTGAAAGCATCCACTGCGTCTTCAGATACGTCTACCAACTTGGGGTCGATGTATCCCTCGTATCCGTCCCGATGCAACACCACGGCGCACCAGTTGGCTTGTCCTTCAATCGCACTCATTTGGACCCGTTCACCAAACAGGGCCTGGGTGACCATTTCTGCCCGGTCGGAAGGTGCTGATCGGATGGCGCCTAGAGGAACGCGTATGACACCTTCCATCATGCTCCGCAGTCGATCACCATGGCGCTTGCTCCCCCTCCTCCGTTGCAGATGCCGGCGGCACCAAAGCGTTTGCCATGGCGCTTCAATGCATGCAAAAGGGTCACCACAATGCGGCTTCCTGAACTTCCCAACGGGTGTCCGAGTGAGACGGCACCGCCATGGACATTGACGATGGCGCTGTCCAGTCCGAGGAGCTTGCTGTTTGCAAGTCCGACCACGGAAAATGCTTCATTGAGCTCCACGAGGTCCATTTGGCCCATGTTCATGCCCGCTCGATCCAGTGCTATCGGCATTGCCTTGGAGGGAGCCGTGGTGAAACGTTCTGGGGTGTGGGCCGCGTCTGCGTTGGACAAAACGGTGGCAATCGGTTGTATGCCTAAGCCCGCTGCCTTCTCCGATGACATCAGGACAAGCGCGCTGGCTCCGTCATTGAGGGTGCTCGCATTGGCTGCAGTTACCGTTCCTTCTCTGTCAAATGCCGGGCGCAGACTTGGGATTTTTTCTAGCTTGACGTTGGCGTACTCCTCATCTTCTGTGACCATGACAGGGTCGCCCTTGCGCTGGGGAACTGGAACGGGGACCACTTCTTCTGTAAAAGCCCCCTGTTGCCATGCTTCAGAAGCGCGTCGGTAGCTTTCTATGGCGAATGCATCTTGATCCTCTCGGCTGAAGCCATGTTCACGGGCGCACAACTCTGCACAAAGGCCCATGTGCTGTTGGTTGTGAACGTCGGTCAACCCATCGAGAACCATACCGTCCACTGCTTTCAGATTGCCAAGCTTGACGCCTTGACGGCCGTTCAAGTAATGGGGCACCTGAGACATGTTTTCCATTCCTCCAGCGACGGCGACGTCGATGTCCCCTAAGGCAATGGCATTGACCGCCATGTGAATGGCCTTCATGCCGCTTGAGCACACTTTATTGACTGTCGTGCATGGCGCGACATCGGGTATGCCTGCTCCCATTGAGGCTTGCCTTGCGGGTGCTTGGCCTAGGCCAGCTTGCAGGACGTTGCCCATGAAGACCTCCTGAACCTCCTCGGGCTGAATTCCTGCTGACTCTATGGCGGCTTGGATAGCGATGGAGCCCAGTTTGGTGGCCGGCACCTTGGACAATGAGCCCATGAAAGACCCTGTAGGGGTGCGTCGGGCGGAAGCGATGACAACTGTTCTGCTCATTTCAGAAGGTTTTGTGCGCGCGAAGATAACCTCGGGCACTTGGCCCCCATTGGCTTTCGTTGGGAGTTGGCGTAATCAGTTGGCGCTGTTTGGCACGGGCCTTGTACTTCATCTCACAGCTGAAAGCAGCGAAATATGGTTCAATGTGCCGGCTGGCAGCCCGCACAGATTTGGTTAAGGTTGAAGCGCCCCGAAACGTCGGGGCGCTTCTCATTTAACGACCTTCAAAAACTCCTTGGGCATGCGGGTCTTGACTTCCCACATGGCATCGAGTGTCTCGTCGGTCAAGACGGCCCGAAACAGGTGAACCCCTTGTCTGCCAAGCGGATCAGGGGCGTCTTGGCCCAGGCCGCACACCATACAGTCGTGGTGGCGGAGTCCAGGTAAAATTTCAGGAATGTCTTGGAGCCCCGCTTGAATCTTCAGAATGGAAAAACGACCACCCGATCGCATTTTCCGGAAGGGAAACTTCTTGGCAGAGTACTTCTCGCCTGGTTTGCGGCGAGCACTGAATTCGCCGTCTTCTGGTATGGCCCCCCTTAACAGGAGGTATGATTCAAATCTGAACTTACCCCAATTCTCCTGCAGCCGACGGCGCAGCGCCAGGTCCCTCACCACCACTGCAATTCCACTGGTGTCTCGGTCCATCATATTGACGAAATGCACAGGGCGTTCGACGTTGCCTTGTTCCGCGTCTCTTGCAATCAGAAAGTCCTTGACGCGAGTAAAGCTGGTGTCAACCCTTGGGTTGGGTGAAGCCGTCACCCACCCTGCAGGCTTCATGTAGCAGAACCTGTCTCTTATACACATCTCCGAGCCCACGAGACTTCAC
>CAXHAW010000181.1:0-4487 GCA_964014525.1 uncultured bacterium | reverse complement strand
GGGCTGCGCTATTTCGCCTTTGCTACGGCCATTCACCGCGCGACCCGGTTGGTTCGCTACCAAGCAGATTGGCTTTGGGTCAGGGACCCGAGAGACCTAGACGCTTCTGCTTGGGCCCGTCGCTTCATCGGCCTCATGGGAGGCTCCACACGGCTGCTCTTTCATCAAGGGATGCAAATTCCGCGCCCCAAGAAATCGCCGTACCACCGCTTCCGGTATCGTGCAATCGACGCTTGGGTGAGCCCCTTGGGTTGGCTCAAGGATCAGGTCAACCGCCACACCTCCGTCACCCCCGACAAAACGCACATCATTCCACTGGGTCTCGACGACCGTTGGTTCTCCCCCATCAAAGACGACATCCAATACCGGCGACAGTGCCGATTGGATCTCGGCCTTTCACAGGAGTCCTTTGTGATTGCCTTGGTGGGGAGGATTGACCGGAAAAAAGGACAGGCAGTGCTCATCCGGGCCCTGAATGAAATGCCCCCTGATGCCCATGCGCTCATTGTCGGCGACCCCACACTGGACCAACTGAGTGATTATTTTGACGAGGTGCGCGCCTTGGTCCGAAAGAAGGACCTCCAATGGCGGGTTCACTTTCGCCCCTACTTGGATTTCCCCCGAGCAGCATACAAAGCGGCCGATGCCGTGGCCGTCTGCTCCCAGCAAGAAAGTGTGGGGACGGTCACACTTGAGGCCATGGCCAGCGGCTGTGCCATCGTGGGCACGGACAATGGAGGAACCGGAGAGATGCTCAGTGGCGGGAGGGGTTGGACCTTTCCCCCAGGGCGTGCTTCAACGCTGGCAGCAAAACTGATGCACATCCGAAACAACCCGGACATCGTTTATTCCAGCGTTGAAGCCGGCCAATCTTACATCCAGCAGCACCGCAGGGAGGCCGTTTTAACCCTGTGGAATTCGTTGTTGCACGATGGGAAGACCGGGGAAGGCTAATTTTGCACGCCCATGGCCGAATTGACCCAGGAAATCGCCCGGCGGAAAACCTTCGCCATCATCAGCCACCCGGACGCCGGTAAAACGACGCTGACGGAGAAATTTCTCCTGTTTGGTGGCGCCATCCAGACTGCCGGAGCGGTCAAGTCCAACAAGATTACCAAGACGGCCGCCTCAGACTTTATGGAAATTGAGCGCCAAAGGGGCATCTCGGTGGCGACCTCGGTCATGGCATTCGAATACAAGGACTGTCTGATCAACTTGCTGGATACGCCAGGTCACCGAGACTTCGCTGAGGACACATACCGCACGCTCACCGCAGTAGACAGCGTCGTGCTGGTGATCGACTGCGTGAAGGGGGTGGAGGCGCAGACAGAGCGGCTCATGGAAGTCTGTCGCATGAGAGACACCCCAGTGATCATCTTCATCAACAAGATGGATCTAGAGGGCAGGGACGGATTCGATCTGCTGGATGAACTGGAGGAAAAACTCAGCATCAAAGTCCGGCCACTGTCTTGGCCCATCAGCCAAGGACACACGTTCCAAGGCGTGTACAATTTGTTTGACGGTACTCTCCGCCTCTTCCAACCGGACAAGCAACGGGTGACCGAGGACCTGCTCAACATCAAGGGACTTGACGACCCGGCCATTGACGACCTCGTCGGGGAGGAGCACGCTGCACAACTCCGCGAAGATGTGGAAATGGTCGAGGGGGTTTACGACCCTTTGGACATGGAATCCTATGCGCGGGGAGAGGTTGCCCCGGTCTTCTTTGGTTCTGCCGTCAACAGCTTTGGCGTGCAAGAAATGCTTGACTCGTTCATTCGCATCGCACCGACCCCCCGACCGCGTCCGACGACACAGCGTGAGGTGGCGCCCACAGAGGAGAAGTTCAGTGGTTTCATTTTTAAGATTCACGCCAACATCGACCCACGCCATCGGGACCGGATCGCATTTCTGAGGGTCTGCAGCGGTACCTTTAAGCGAGGTGCGTTCTACACCCACACCCGCTTGGGTAAAAAACTCAAGTTCTCCAACCCTGCCACCTTCATGGCCTCGGCCAAAGCCGTTGTGGATGAGGCCTTCCCCGGAGATGTTGTCGGCCTTTACGACACAGGCAACTTCAAAATTGGTGACACCCTGACCGAAGGGGAAGACTTACAATTCCAAGGCATCCCCAGCTTCTCCCCTGAGATATTCAAGGAATTGCAAAACGAGGACCCGATGAAGTCCAAGCAACTTGAAAAGGGAATTCAACAGCTGACCGATGAAGGTGTGGCCCAACTGTTCATCATGAACCCGGGCAACAGGAAGGTGGTCGGCACCGTTGGGGAACTTCAATTTGAAGTCATCCAATACCGCCTAGAACACGAATACGGGGCAAAGGCCACCTTTGTGCCAAAGCGCTTTTTCAAAGCCTGTTGGCTCACTGGAGACGAGGAGAAAATCGCTGAGTTCAAGCGGCTCAAGGTGACTGAAATGGCAGTGGACAAGGACGGAAACGAAGTGTACCTCGCCCCTTCTCAGTTCCTCCTCGACATGGAGCGAGGGAACTTCCCGGAGATCACCTTCCACACCACCTCGGAGTTCAAGACAGCCCAAGCGGTGTGAATTCACTTTCCCGGGTCGTCTCCCCACCTACCTTTGGACCATGTCGAGCCTGTTTCGCCTTGCGGTCCTTTCCCTCCTGCTGACCGTCGCGTGTTCCTTGAGCGCCCAGTCCAAAGGCGACTCCACGTTGGCCCCAATGGTGGTCCAACTGACAGGTGTTGTGGTGGAGGGTGACTCTTTGGGGCCCGTTCCGTTTGCCACGGTTTACCGGGCTCGGGACCAACGCGGCACCATCACTGACGAATACGGCTTCTTCGCCATTCCGGCGCGGGTGGGTGACACGGTGATGTTCAGTTCGATTGGCCTCACCGAGTCTTTTCTCATCGTGCCGGACCTGACCGGTCAAGAAATGCCCGACCGCATGAGCGTCGTCCAGCCCTTGGGAAGAGACACTGTTTTGATGGACGAAGCCCGAATTTATCCTTGGCCCAGCCGAGAGCGCTTCAAAGAAGAGTTCCTCGCACTTCGCCTGGAGGCAGATGCAAGGGAACGCGCACGTCGCAACCTTGACTTTGATCCGATGGCGCTTTACGACCGCATGTCTGAAATGGGATCTAGCCCGGAAGAAAACTTCCGCCTCCTTCAAGCGCGTCAGGCAGAGATGGCAGGTTATCAGGGCGGCATGGTGCCGGTCAGCCTGTTGAATCCCCTCGCATGGGGACAATTCATCCAAGCCCTCCGCAACGGTGAATTCCGAAAGCGTTAAAGCAACAGTGCAACACTTCGGCCAGAACACCGTTGAACGCCACGTGAGACCCATTGGCCTGCTCGCTGTTCTTCTCGTCCTGTCCATTTCGGGCATGGCGCAGACCTACCGGGTCTTTGGCCAGGTAACCGATGGAGCCAACAGGCCCCTCCCTGGTGCCACTGTGCTCCCCCAAGGCAGTCGGTCAGCCGCCGTCACAGATGTCGATGGCCGCTACGACCTGCCGCTCACAGACCCAGGTGAAATTGCCATTCGGTTCACGTTTATCGGGTATGACCCCGTGACACGCAAGGCCATTCCCACGCCAAACGGAAAGCGCTTGGATGTCCGTCTGCGGGCAGGTGTGGCGCTCAATCAAGCGGAAGTAGAGGCCGACGGCACCAGGACGGGTCCGATTCAACGCATTGACCCCCGCGTCGCCTCACGCGTCCCCAGCGTCCGAGGCACTGTGGAAGACCTCCTGATTCAAGCGCCGGTCAACTTCACCAGCGAACTCTCAAGCGCTTACAACGTGCGCGGTGGAAGCTTTGACGAAAATCTGGTCTATGTCAACGGAATCGAAGTGTACCGCCCCTTCCTCGTCCGGGCTGGACAACAAGAAGGCCTGTCCTTTCCCAATCCCGACATGATCCAGTCCATCCGCTTTTCGGCTGGTGGATTCGAATCCAAGTACGGAGACCGCATGAGCTCCGTGCTGGATATACAGTACCGCCGACCACAGGGCTTTTCCGGCCGGGCAACGGCCAGTCTATTGGGCGGCCAGTTCCAAGTGGAGGATGTCTCTGACAACGGCCGGTGGACCTACAACATGGGCTTCCGCTACCGCAACAACGGCTATGTCCTCGGCAGTCTGGACGAAACCGGCGAATACCGGCCCGTGTACACCGATTTGCAAGGCTATGTGACCTACGATCCCGACGGCTATGGACCATGGGAAATCCAAGCCCTGGCGACAGCGGCCCAAAACAAGTACCGCTTCATTCCCCAGACGCGGGAAACCAACGTTGGCACCATCAACGAAGCGCTCCGCTTGACCGTCTACTTCGATGGCCAAGAGGTCACACAGTACCGCACTGGGTTTGGGGCACTGGCTGCAGACAGGGTCACCCCCACCTCCCGCGTCCGCCTGATTGCCTCTGCATTCCGAACGGATGAGCAGGAGACCTTCGACCTGTCTCTTATACACATCTGACGCTGCCGACGATCCTACCTGTGT
>CAXHAW010000180.1:0-4518 GCA_964014525.1 uncultured bacterium | reverse complement strand
GGATCGCGCACCTGGAACCTATCTCATTCAGGTGGTTGAGCCGGTGTTCAGAGGTGAAGACATCTTGCACACCCGACGGGTCACGGTCCGCTAACCCATGGACGCCAATCGCTTTCGACCAGCCAGAGTGTTGGCGGTGACCGCTGCCAGTACGATGCCGATGCCCACCAGAGACCAGCCTGTGATTTTCTCATCAAAGAGGTTCCATGCGAGGATGAGTGCGAGGATGGCACCGAAATACTTGAATGGCATGACCCGCGCGGCGTCTTCAAGGTGGAGTGCTTTGGTCATGGCCACTTGCGCGAGCAGGGACAGAATGCCAACACCGATGGCCATGGCCCATTGGCTTCCGTTCATCGGCTGCCAAACAGCGGCACTCCATGAACCCATGACGGGTGTTGCAATCATGTGGAAGTAGGTCACAATGCCCACCGGACTGTCGGTGCCTCTGCACTTGATGGTGGCCAAATACGCGACAGCAGCAGTCAAAGCGCTGCCAAGTCCCATGGCGAGATACAACCAAGAGACCCTCGGGTCAAACCCCTTGACCATCAGGATTCCACCGAAGGCACCAGCGAAATACAACCAGCGGTGGGGCCGAATGCGCTGGCCATCAAAGAGGATGGCCAACAGCACCGTGAAGATGGGCGAGGTGTATTGGATGACCGTCGCACTGGCGAGCGGTATGTATCGAATGGTGTGGAAGAATAGGGTGAGGCCAATCATCCCCATGATGCCCCGAACCACCAGCCATTTACGATTGTGACCCAAAAGGGGTTCTCCCTTTTTCCAGAGCCACAGGACACAGAAGAAGAGGCTGACCACGCTGCGCAGGAAAACCAGCTGTGGTGTCGGAAGAAAGGCCAGAGCCTTCACCAGCAGGTTGGCCGAGGTATACAGCACCACAGACTGCAGCATGAAGGTCAACCCGCGAGACATTGGCGGCGAAGGTCGTCCAAAGGAGCCGAGCTCAAGCCCCTCAGAAGGGCAGGGGGGTGGCTGTCTCTAGGATGAGCTCTTCGTAGGCCTGCTGCATACGTTGCGTGATGGCCCCCTTGTCCCCATTTCCAATACGCCGTCCGTCTGCTTCGATGACGTGAGCCAGCGCGCCCATGGTGCCGGTGGTAAAGGCTTCCTCTGCCGTGTAAAGCTCGGTTAGGGTCAAGTGGGCTTCCTTGGCTTCTATTCCGACCCGTTGGGCCACATCAAGCACGAAGCGACGGGTGAGTCCAGGCAGGCAGGCATGGGCAAATGGGGTCAGAAGCTGCCCGTTGCGGATCAGGAACAAATTGGTGGCGTTGGTCTCGGCCAGAAAGCCCCGGTCGTCCAGCATGATGGCGTCGTCTGCCCCCGCTACATTGGCGTCGATCTTGGCCAAGATGTTGTTGAGCAGGTTGTTGTGGTGGATGTGGCTGTCCAGAAACTGGGGGCTGTTTCGTCGAATCGCACTGGTCACCAATTTGATTCCTTCATCGCCGTAGACCATTCCCTTGTGTTCGGGAACCACAATCAATGTGGGACCGTGCACATTGAGCCTGGGGTCCATTCCACTGGTGGATTTTTTGCCCCGCGTCAAGGTGATTCGACAGTGAACGCCATCGCGCATACCATTGGCTTGAAGCGTTTCAAATATGGATTCCCTGAGGGTCTCCAATGAAGGGATGTCGACAAAGGCGAGTGCATGCGCTGAATCCACAAGCCGCTTGAGGTGGGCATCGAGTTGGATGGCGTGTCCGTTTGTGATGCGAAGTCCCTCCCAAACAGCGTCTCCTCCTTGGACGACGCTGTCCAAAACGTGCACGGAAGCTCGGTCCCGAGAGACCAGGCCGTTGACCCAGCACTGTGTGTCGTTGTTTCTGGGGTCGGGTTGGTTGAATTTGGCCATCAGATCGCGCGTTTTAAGAGCTGTTCGTATGCACCGAGGCAGTCTTGGTAGAGGTCCGTCAGGTGCTCTGGTACAGTGTGCTTTGAAGGTGGGCGTGCTTCCCAGCCGGAAGAGGCGTGGACACCATTGTACCACCATGGTGACCAAGGACCATCCTCTGGTCTTGGGCCGGGCATCCACTCCATGATGGAAGCGTCCCACGAAAGTTCGAGCTGGGCGCAGAGCGCTTTAAGTGTTTGCTCTGGCGCTTCTTGGAGACAGTCGCTACAGACCACCACAGGGGGATTTCCCTCGGCCTCCATGCGCTGCACCAGGTCCACCTGATGGTGGTAGCAAAGGTCCCGCATCATGGGCTGTTTGATGTGGGCGCCATAAGAAGCCATGACTGCAGCCGGGTTGCGGAACAAGATGACGTGCCGGTGGCTTTGGAAGGCAGGCCAAGGCATCCCCAATGTGTGGTTGGCGATGTGTTTGCAGAAGAGCACGCGATTACCGCGTTCTTCCTCTGGTTTAGGTGCCATGAAGTTTAGCGCTGCTTGCGCTTCTGAAGGGCGTGCCGCCAACGTGGCCTCCCGACAGGGACGCTTTGCACCCGTGTGGAGCAGAAAGTGAGCGTACAAAGGTTCATCGAGTACCCGAGTGTCCTGTCTCTGCGCAAAGCTGTACATGAGCGCAGTGCTCATGGAGCGCGGGCCGGACCAGAGGGAGATGACCATGGGTCACATGTTTCGGCGGTATGCACCGCCGACTTCGAACATCGCCTCGGTCAATTGGCCAAGCGAGCAGGTCTTCGCAGCGGACATCAACTCTTCGAATAAGTTGCCGTGCGCGACAGCTGTTGCGCGAACACCATCCAAATCCTGTTGGGTCTGGCTTCCATGGGCAGCATGCAACGCAGCCAGGCCATCGATTTGCTCCTGTTTTTCTTCTGCTGTTGCACGGATGACCTCTCCGGGAACCAGGGTAGGTGACCCCGTCTTGGACAGGTATGTGTTGACCCCAATGATGGGGTATTCGCCCGTGTGTTTGAGGGTTTCGTAGTGCAGGCTTTCCTCTTGGATTCGGCTGCGTTGGTACATGGTTTCCATGGCGCCGAGAACGCCCCCCCGCGCCGTTAATCGATCGAACTCGGTCATTACGGCCTCCTCGACAAGGTCGGTGAGCTCCTCAATAATGAAGGCGCCCTGCAGTGGGTTTTCATTCTTGGCCAGACCCAATTCCCGATTGATGATGAGTTGAATGGCAATGGCCCGGCGCACACTCGATTCCGTGGGCGTGGTGATGGCCTCATCAAAGGCGTTGGTGTGCAGTGAATTGCAGTTGTCATAGATGGCATACAAGGCCTGCAGCGTCGTTCGAATGTCGTTGAAGTCGATTTCTTGGGCGTGCAACGACCGGCCACTGGTCTGGATGTGGTACTTCAGTTTTTGTGCGCGCTCATCGGCGCCGTATTTCCTGTCGAGGGCCTTGGCCCAAATCCGGCGCGCTACACGCCCTATGACGGCGTATTCAGGGTCAATTCCATTTGAGAAAAAGAAGCTCAGGTTGGGCCCAAATGCATTGATGTCCATTCCCCGACTCAGGTAGTACTCGACATACGTGAAGCCATTGGCTAGCGTGAACGCCAGCTGGGTGATGGGGTTGGCCCCCGCCTCTGCAATGTGGTATCCACTGATGGAGACCGAGTAAAAGTTCCGGACCTTGTTTTCGATGAAATACGCCTGTACATCGCCCATCAACCGAAGTGCGAATTCGGTGGAGAAGATGCACGTGTTTTGGGCTTGGTCCTCCTTGAGAATGTCCGCCTGAACCGTGCCCCGAACTTGGGTGAGTGCTTCAGCAGCCAAGTCGCGGTAGGTTCCGCGGTCCAACACTTCATCTCCGGTGCAGCCGAGAAGCATCAGGCCTAGGCCGTCATTGCCCTCAGGGAGTTCCCCCCGATACACTGGTCGGGGCAGGTTTTGATTGTCCCATTTGGCCTTGAGCACTTTCTCCACCTCGGCTTCCAGTCCGTGCTCCCGAATGTGCTTCTCACAGCGCTGGTCAATGGCTGCATTAAGGAAGAACGCCAACACCATGGGGGCGGGCCCGTTGATGGTCATCGACACACTGGTGGACGGGTCGCACAAATCAAACCCACTGTAGAGGCGCTTCGCATCGTCTAGTGAACAGACGCTCACGCCGGAGTTCCCCACTTTGCCATGGATGTCGGGACGGAGATGGGGGTCTCGTCCGTATAGCGTGACCGAGTCAAACGCAGTCGACAGCCGCTTGGCGGGCATGTCGCCAGATACATAATGGAACCGACGGTTGGTCCTTTCCGGGCCGCCCTCACCGGCGAACATTCTGGTGGGGTCTTCTCCTTGACGCTTGAAGGGGTAGATGCCCGCCGTGAACGGGAAGTGGCCAGGTAGGTTTTCCTGGAGACCCCATCGGAGCAAATCGTTCCATCCCTCCATGCGGGGCACGCTCACCTTGGGGATGTCTTGATGGCTCAAGCTCTTTGTGGTGGTGGGTATTCGAATCTCCTTACCCCTGACCTCAAAGACATAATCTTGAGCCTTGTATCGCGCTGCTTCTTCTGGCCATGATTCAAGCCAATGGAGGTTATTCGGGTCCAGGTCCTGTCTCTT
>CAXHAW010000179.1:0-4526 GCA_964014525.1 uncultured bacterium | reverse complement strand
ATTCCGTGAAGTCTCGTGGGCTCGGAGATGTGTATAAGAGACAGCTCCATAGGCCGTTCTGGCCAAGCTGCTGCTCCCTGAAACCATCGGCTGTTGCTGAGGGGCATCGTCTTCTCCTGGTGCAGTTGAGTGAAAGGCCGCCTCCATTCTGTTCGACAAAGTCGATCCCGGGCGGACGAGCCATTCTAGATGGGTTTCCTCGGCGGTTCTTTCAAAGGCCAGCACCCCTTCAGGCTCTGTCCAATGAACGGCAGGCAAAGCCACGGCCACATTGCCTTGATCAGGCAGGTCCAGCAAGGGGTGGGCGCGCGTTTGGTCGTAACCGATCCACCCGAAACAGCGGCCCGAAGCGGCCCCGACAAAAGCGGCGATTTGGCGGTAAGCATCCGGGTCGGCTGAAGGGATATTGAGCGTGCGCTTGGCCCCGACCACCAGAAAGCCATGCAAGCCGAGTGTCCCTCCTGTGGCGTCGAGAAACAGCCAGGGGTGTTGGTCAGACAAGCCGGTCAGGTCCGGAAGCGGAAGCGGAAGCGGAGGGTTGGACACCGTTCAAAGATGGCGTCGGATCAGGTCGGTCACCGCATCGGCCCAATCGTCTTCCGCATTGAGGCTGGGAACGAGGTCGAGGTGCTCACCGCCATCCTCTTCGAAAATCTCGACGTACTCCTCTCCGATTTCCACCGTTGTCTCGAGGCAGTCGGCCACGAAAGCCGGGGAGAAGACCAACATCCGCTTGTCCCCCGCCTTGGCGCGCTCTTCGATGACCTTGTCGCTGAACGGCGTAAGCCACTTTTTGTCGAGACGGCTTTGGAAGGCCACCGAGTAACGGCCTTCTGGAATGCCCAATCGGTCGACCAGTGCGCGCGTCGTGGCAAAGCAGGTGGCCTTGTAGCAGAATTTGTTCTCCTCGTTGATTTCCGATTCGCAGCTGTGGTTTGCACAACGGCGGTCTTCGTAGACCTTGTCGACCTGTCGAGTAGGGACACCGTGGTAGCTGAAGAGGATGTGGTCGTAGCTCTCCAAATCAAAGGACTTCGCTCGGTTTTCGAAGCAAGAGAGGTAGCCATCATCGTCCCAGTACTGGCTGATCATTCGCACTTCTGGAATGACATACCACTTTGAAATCAGACGCATGGCCTCCTGGTGGGTGCTGCCTGTGGTGGCGGAAGCGTACTGGGCATAGAGCGGAAGGATGACAATCCGGTCATAGCCACACTCCTGCATTTCCTCCAGAACCTTGGGCATTCCGGGGCTCTGGTATCGCATGGCAAAATGCACGTGCAATTCACCCAATTCAGGATGAGCAGAAGAGAGGGTGGCACAACGTTCAGCCACCTTTTTGGTCAAGTCCAAGCCATGCAGCAGCAATGGAGACCCTTCTTTGGTCCACACTTTCTTGTACTCTCGTGAGCTTCGGAATCGCCGAAGTGGAGAAATGATGCCACGCACGAGAATTTGGCGGGGGAGCCAAGGGATGTCGATGACCCTGCCATCCGATAGAAACTCCGTGAGATATCGGCCCACTGCACTCGGCCCAGGGTTGTCCGGGGTGCCAAGATTGATGAGGAGAATGCCAGTCTTCATGGTTGCGGGCGATGTCGAACTCACCTAAGGAACAATCGTCCCCCGTTCGGGTTCGCTCCGAGAATCAGATGTGCAATGCTCGGTCCCCCGTTGCGGCAAGGGCAGCTTCCTTGACCGCTTCAGTGAAGGTCGGGTGGGCGTGGCTCATTCGGGCCACATCCTCAGCAGAGGCCCGGTATTCCATCGCGACGACGGCCTCGGCAATCATGTCGGCCGCGCGAGGCCCACAGATGTGAACGCCCAGAATTTCGTCCGTCTCGGCGTGGGCCAACACCTTGACCACGCCATCAGTGTCCATGGAGGCGCGGGCGCGGCCTGAGGCTTTAAACGGAAAGCTTCCTGTTTTGTAGGCAACGCCATCGGCCTTGAGTTGCTCTTCCGTTTGTCCCACCGCAGCCACTTCGGGCCACGTGTAGACAACACCGGGGATGAGGTTGTAGTCGAGGTGGGGCTTTTGGCCAGCCATGTGCTCGACGGCACAGATGCCCTCTTCTTCGGCCTTGTGGGCGAGCATGGCGCCCTTGACCACATCTCCAATGGCATAGATGTGCGGCTGCGCGGTGCGCAGGTGTGCGTCCACTTCGACGCGGCCGCGGGAGTCGACGGCAATGCCGGCCTTGTCCAATCCGAGGCCTTCTGTGTAAGGCTTTCGGCCCACGGCCAAGAGGCAGTAATCGGCTTCCCAGGTGACCTCTTCTCCTTTCTTATTGTCGGCCTTGACGACGGCCTTATCTCCGGCGTTGAGAACCGCTTTTACCCCGTGTGAGAGATGGAATTTGACCCCAATTTTCTTCATGGCACGCTGCAACTCCTTGCCCATGGTGCGGTCCATCGTCGGGATGATGGCGTTTTGGTACTCGACCACGTGCACTTCCGTTCCGAGTCGTGCATAGACCGATCCGAGTTCGAGACCGATGACACCACCGCCGATGATGACCATCCGCTTGGGCAGAGCCGGCAGCTCCAAAGCCTCTGTGGACGTGATGATGCGGTCACCATCCAATTGGATGAAGGGCAGGCTGGCAGGCTCGGAGCCAGTGGCAATGAGGATGCGGTCGGCCTGAATTTGTTCGGCCTTTCCATCTGTGGATTTCACCTCCAATGTTTTCGCATCGATGAAGGAGCCCCAACCTTGAAGGACCGAAATCCCATTCTTTTCCATCAAGAAGTCGACCCCTGCAACAGTCTGGTCGACCACCTCTTGTTTCCGCGCAATCATCCGCGGGAAGTCAATGCCCAGGTCCGAGACCTGAATGCCGTGGATGTCAAATTCCTTCTTGGCCTTGAGATAGTGTTCAGAGCTGTCGAGGAGGGCTTTGGATGGAATGCAGCCCACGTTGAGGCAGGTGCCACCAAGGGTGCCGCGCTTCTCTATGAGCGCTGTCTTGAATCCAAGCTGGGCGCCGCGGATGGCGGCTACATATCCGCCGGGGCCGGCGCCGATGACCACGAGATCGTACTTGTCCATGGGATGCGAACGGTTGAGATGCAAAGGTAATCCGGTACACGCTGCCTCCCACGTTTGATTCGTGGACTGTGCCTTTCCTTTGCCGCTCGACCATGTGGTCTCGGCTTGCAACCTTCATCCTCAGGGGACGACTCCCCATCCTGCTCGTCCTTGCGGCGATCACGGCCGGTATGGCCGTGCGCATCGATGAGCTCGGGATCCGCTACAAATTCGGTGGATTGCTTCCCGACGACGACCCGGCCCTGGTGGCCTACAACGACTTTTTGGACGAGTTCGGCGAGGAAGGCAACGTGGTGGCACTGGGCATCCAGGATGGGCGGTTGGACTCTCTGGAGGTGTTCCGTGCATGGTGGGATTTGGACTCGGTGTTGCGGTCCATCCGTGTGCCCGTCGACAGCCTGCGGCCCGATGGAACGCGATGGGACACGCATGTGGTCGACAGCGTCTTTGGCTTTCGGACGGCGGTGGAGCTCGTGAGGGTGGACGAACCGAAATCCTTTGCTGTTGAACCGGTGTTTAAGTCCCTTCCGGAGAGCCAGGCCGCTTTGGACAGTGTGCTCCTTCGCCTCCGGTCTCTCCCCTTTTACGAGGGGTTCTTGCATACGGAATCGGGGGCGACCATCCAGATGATCTATGTCAATGCGCCGCTCTTCAATTCGGAGAACCGAGGGCGCAGTGTGGAGTTGCTGGTGGAAGAGGTGGAGCGTTTTGAGGCGCAGACCGGTGTGGACGTGCACGTCTCGGGTTTGCCCTACATCCGAACAGAGGTCACGACCAAAATCAAGCGGGAACTGGGACTGTTCATCGGACTCGCCGCGACGGTGACCGCCCTCCTTCTGCTGCTGTTCTTCCGCAACGTGGTGGTGATGACGGTGTGCATGATGGTCGTCGGAACAGGGGTGGTGTGGTCACTCGGCAGCATCGTGCTTTTCGATTATCAATTGACCGCCCTGATGGGCCTCATTCCGCCGCTGATGATCGTGATTGGCGTGCCCAATTGCATTTACCTGCTCAACAAGTACCACGCGGAATACAAGCGACACGGCAACAAGGGCTTGGCGTTGACCCGCATGGTGCGGAAGGTGGGCAATGCCACGTTCATGACCAACGCGACGACAGCGTTGGGTTTCGCGGCCTTCATGTTCACCACCAGCGATGTGCTCCAGCAGTTTGGGATCATCGCATCGGTCAACATCCTCGCGATGTTCTGCATCTCGCTTCTGATTATCCCCGCGGTGTTCAGTTGGCTTCCGCCGCCGCGCAGCAGGCATGTTCGGCACCTTGACCGTCGCTGGGTTTCCCTTGTGGTGCAGCGGCTAGAACGGGCGGTAAGCCACCACCGCAGGGCGGTGTACATCACGACGGTGGCGGTTCTGATTCTAGGGGGCTTTGGGATTTCACAAATCAAGGTGACGGGCAATGTGGCGGGGGACCTTCCTCAAGAGGATGCGATTCTGACCGACCTGCACTGGTT
>CAXHAW010000178.1:0-4529 GCA_964014525.1 uncultured bacterium | reverse complement strand
AATGGACGGTCGTCTTTGATCACGCGGGTGGCCAAGTCGTAAGGCCTGTCGCTTTCAGCTTCGGCCTCCAATGCGGGTTTGAGTTCCCCGATGAGCTGTTCCACATTTAAATAGCCGTATTCGGGCAGTTCGAGAAGCGATTGGATATCCAGCTTTCCGAAGTGCACCGAATGGGCCGTTGCATAGGGGTTGATGTTCTGGACGACTGAAGTGATTGGGGCGAGTTGCGCTTCAGAAATGCGGTCGGTTTTGGTGAGCAGCACGTGGCTGCTGAACATGATTTGTTCGACGAGGAGGTTGACGGTGTCGCGTTTCCCCGTGGTCACGTTGTGCTGCATTCTGGGAATCAACTGCGTCGCGTTGTCGAAGTCCTGACTGAGCATCAGGCTGTCGACGAGTGCAAACACGCCGGTCAGTTTCAAGTGTTGCTCCCCCTTGAAATATTCAATGAGGGGCATGGGATGACAGCTTCCCGAGGTCTCGATGATGAGCAACTCTGGATGCTGGTGGGAGCACAACTGTTGGATGGCCGCGTCCAGCTTTTCCAACCCTTGGGTGCTGCTCAACACGCAAGCATGGATGGACACGAGAAGGTTTTGGTTTTCCTCCACCGCCTCGCTGATGCCCAGAAGCTCACCATCGACGTCGAGCTCACTCATGTCATTGACAATGGCCTTGACATTGAGCCTCTGCTTTCTTGCTTGTGCCAGCAGGTTCCGGAACAAGGTGGTTTTGCCCGATCCCAAAAACCCATTGAGAATGACGACAGGGACCCTTTTCATTGCTGATATGCTTGCGTTCGACTTCAACTTTGCTAGGCCATCAATTTGGCCTTGCTTTGGTCGAGGCAAAGTTGCAACAAAGACAATTCAGAATCCTTCTTGAAGGGTTCCAAATGCTTTGCTTTTTTCGTGGGGCATAACGCTCAAAGCGTCAATTGCATTCGGATGTCGGCCCGATCATAGACAGAGTCAGCGGGCATGGGAATCTCTTGGAAGCCAAATTTCTGATACAGGTGAATGGCGCTTTCCAATGAAGTATGAGAGTACAATTCGATGACCTGTAAGCCGCGTCTCTTGCACAGGTCGATTAAGAAGGCCATCAGCTGGTGGCCAAAGCCCAGTGAACGTTGGTTGTTCCGCACGGCCATCTTGTTGAGTTCCACGATGCCCTCTTTTCTCGGAGTCAAAGCAAATGTGGCCACCACTTCGTCGTTGATGAGTCCGAAATACACGTCGCCTCCGGGCGCCAAAACCATGTCCTCCGGGTTCCGAAGCACTTGTATGTCATAAGGCTCGAGAAGGAAATACTGTTCCAGCCAAGCTTGATTCAATTCGAAGAATGCCGCGCGATACTTTGGGTCGAAGGGAACGATGGTGAACGCTTTCGAAGGCTCTGACATGTTGGCTGCAGTTTGAACTTTTGGGGAAGTTAGAACCTCCAAAAGACTGCAGAGATCAAATGACCAATGTTGGGTTTTCTCAGTTGAAACCGTTGTGGTTTTTGGCTGCTGATTCTGAATATTGCGCCATGAAGGTGTTTCTGACCAATCAAAACCGCAGTGAGCGAATTGCTCGGCTGGTGATCGCTTTGTTTCTCATCCCTTTGCCTTTTACTCAGTGTTCAGCTATGTATTCCAAAGTTGTGTGCGTTCTGGGTTTGATTCTGTTGTTCAATGCTTTGGTGGGAACCTGCTATATCTATCGGCTTTTTGGTATCAACACCTGCAAGGTTTAAGTCTGATTTGGCAGGCCCCTGCGTTGTGTCCCCGCTCAAGCCAAACTGATTATGTCATGGCGCACGTGGTTTCCTTTTTTGATTATTCCATTGGTTCTTCACCATGCTAAAGGGGAATGTTCTTGGCTTTGGTCTTGTTGTTTTTTTGCTCTGGTCTTTTTGGTCAAGAGACCGTTGAGTTCGAAGGAACTGAGAGGACGTACTATAAGGAACTGAGAGGACGTACTATTTAGATTGGCCTCACGTGTGGCTTGGTGAAATGGGGAGGCCGATATCGCCTGTACTCATCTGATATGGGCGTTTTTTCAGGGAGAATGTGTGACCTCTGAATTCACCGATGTCGCAGGGTGAGGGCATCCCGTCGCTGATCAGGTCCACCTCTTTCCGACTGTCGTGGACCGGAGCCAGCCCATTTCAGTGGAATGAACAAATGGGCCTGAGGTGCCTCAGGACTGGTCTGTTTTCAATGTGCTGGGAAAGCAAGTGGACTGCGGCAGTTGGACGCCGGGCCAAAGTCAAGTCACCCTTGACCAACTGAGGTCTGGGGTCCACGGTTTGCGTTTTCGTGCCTCCGGGGCCTCAACGAAGTTCTGGGTGCGATGAACACACACCTTCAAATTGACCCGCCTTAGTCTGATGCAGAATTTCTGCGCCAATCAGGTTAGCCCAGGGGATTACAGCACCCATCGTCTGTGCACTGACAGAACTTCATGTTGTACAGGTGAAGTCCGATCAACGAGAGGGCGCCCGAGTACTTGACCCATTCTGAGAAGAGCGATGGCATGAACCACTCGCTCAAAATAGATCCGGCGAGAACGGCCCAAGAGACGCACAATCCAATGCGGATGGCCTGTGATGAGGTGGATTGAACCGAACGGGCTACCGCCAAAAAAGAAATGATGAGAAAGGCAAAGTCGATGCCGCGCCACCACCCTGGTGCTCCACTGCAACACGAATGACTGCAGGCTTGGGCCACAAAAAGGAATGGCGTTGCGACGCAGTGGATCATGCACAAGAAGCTGGCAGCAGCGCCGAGCTTGTCGGTTTTCACAGAGAGCGAAGACATCGATGGGCGGTTCTAATGGGAAGCGAATGTACGGGGTGGTTCTGTTATTGCAATCAAGTTGCATTAATTTTGAGTCGTGGGCATTCAGCGCAAAACAAAGTCATTGGACATCATACTCCATGCGTTTGGGGATGCAGGTGAGGCTTTGTCGGTGAAGCTATTGCTTCAGAAGCTTGAAAATCAGGTCAACAAGACGACGGTGTATCGCCTGCTAGAGAAGCTGGTAGAGGATGACGTGTTGTACAGTTTCGTGGGCGTTGATGGCGTGAGTTGGTATGCCCGGTGCCGAACGTGTTCGGCGGGGTCCAACTGCCGAAGTCACCCCCATTTCCAGTGTGTTTCATGCAATCAGGTGCGCTGTCTGCAGGGTGAATTCTCCTTTCCAGTGCCGTCGGATGTCCGGGTCACAGACACCCAGATCTTGATGACGGGATATTGCGGAAATTGCTGAGACATTCGGGGAAGATGAAAATGAAATGGTTTGATGGGCTGTGTATGGCTTTGGCATCGCTGTCTTTGTGCGTGACCAGCACCATGTCTGGCCAAGACACAACGCGGGTGTTGTTTCTCGGAAACAGCTACGTGTACGTCAATGAACTGCCAACAGTGCTGACCGAATTGGCAGAGAGCATGGGGCATGTGGTCTTGACCCAAAGCAACACGCCTGGCGGCGCCAGTCTCCAGGGGCACTTGGGAAACTCGGACTCTCAAAGCCTCATTCAGCAAGGCAATTGGGATTACGTGGTCTTGCAAGAGCAGAGTCAAAAGGCGTCCCTGCCCATTGAACAGGTGGAAATCGATTTCTATCCGGCCGTGGCGAGTTTGGTGGACCAGATTCACTTGCACAACAGCTGTGCCGTGCCGCTCCTGTACATGACGTGGGGAAGGGAATTTGGTGACACGCAAAATTGCAGCTGGTGGCCACCGGTGTGCACTTATGAAGGGATGCAAGGTTTGATAACCGAGCGGTACCTCGAAGCCTGTGACAACAACTTTGCCGCTTGTGCACCGGTGGGTGTGGTGTGGGAAGACGTCATGTCCAGCACCAACATGAACCTGTACAATCAGGACAGTTCGCACCCGTCTCAGCGTGGGACGTACTTGGCTGCAAGCACCATGTTTGTTGCGATGTTTGGTGAGGACCCAGGCCTTTCATCGTACGCTGGGGGCATTAACCCAGCGCAGAGCCAGACCCTCGACGCTGCAGTCTGGTCCGTCTGGGAGGATCAGCCTGAAGTGTGGCGTCAGTCGCTGCTTTTCGACGCCAACTTTTCTGCTTCACCATCCAATGGGGCCACCTTGGTGGGGGTGTCCACCAGCCCTTGGGTGGACAGCGTTTTGGTTGATGTCTTGGGAGACGAATACGTGTGGGAGGATGGCGATCAGGCGCTGTTGGATTTGGATGAAGATGTGACGGTCTCTGTGACTGCCTACAGCAGCTGCGGTGGGCCAGTGGATTTCACGGAATTTCTTCTGGTGGAAGGGGTCTCTGGATGGAGTGAATTGAGCCCGAAATGGTCTGTGTACCCCAACCCAGTCTACGGGGAGTTGAATGTGGATTTTCCTGGCTTAGATGGTCAGGTTTTGCTGCGCACACTTCAGGGACAAACCGTCAGGCATGGGGTGCTGAATTCCGGGTCGATTCAATGGGCGTTGTCCGGGGTGTCTGCTGGTCACTATGTGGTCGAAGTTCGGGCGGTCAGTGGCCTGGTTTACAGGAGGCTGG
>CAXHAW010000177.1:0-4554 GCA_964014525.1 uncultured bacterium | reverse complement strand
CCACTGCTCCCTCCCAAACCGCTGGTTTGGGCGGAGAGATTGCCCAAGGGCCTGAAGAGGCTTTCGAGCTTGATCTCGGCCTGAGCCTGATGAACGACCGACTCCAGATTTCAGGCAGCCTTGGCACAACCGGAATGGACGGGCTCTCATTGCAAGGCTCTGAATTCCGAGGTGGTCTCGATGTTCGATACCGCCTGACGGCGGATGGCCGCTGGGAGCTTCAGGCTTACCGCTTGCCGGAAAGTCAATTGGACGAAGAGCCCAAGCAAGGCATCGGTGCTGCCTATCAGCTCCGCTTCGATCGTCTCCGCGATCTGTTTGGATCTACTCCAACCACTTCTGATTCAGAAAACTGACGCCCCGTACATTTGAATCATGCGTTCTTTCCTCGTCCTCGCTTTGGTCCTCGCAGGGGGGCTTGCTGTTTGCGCCCAGCCGACCATCAACGTCAGTGACCTTCCCCAAGGGGGCACGGTGTACCTCAGGGCCAACGGACTTCCTCCCCTCAATGCCGATGACATCAATCTGAATGGAGCCGATGTGACATGGAATTTCAGCGACCTCCTTTTTCAAGGCGATGCACAAACGGAATATTTTCCAATGAGTGCGGCCAGCTTGACCACGCAATTCGTGTTCTCCTCTGCCGATCACTTTACTGCATTTGAGATTCCTGACCTCGGTGCAGACCTCCCCATCCCAATCAGTGGCGCCACGGTGTATCGAGAGTACGGCAACAATGCCTACAGGACCATTGGCATTGGCATTACCACCGACTTGTTTGACCTCCCCGTGAATTTCCAAGACGAGGAGGAGCTCTTGCCCTTGCCCCTGACCTACGGCGCGACATTGGACGCGTCTTCCGCCTTTGCGTTGGACCTAGAAGGCCTCTTCTACTATGCTACCGATCAGGTCATGGACATCGAAGTGGATGCCTGGGGAATGTTGCTGCTTCCCGGCGGGGAGTACAATTGCCTCAGGGTGAAACGCAACTTTTCCGCGTTGGACACGGTGGGCGTTGCTGCGGCGGATATCGGATTCACCATTCCCCGGGAAGGCACTGTCTTCGAATGGTATGCCCCGGGTGAAGGAATGCCCGTATTGAGCGTACAGACGTTTGTTGACATCCCTGCCATTTGGCAATTCAAGTTCTCCGAAACAGACGGGATCGAATCGGCAACTGGACCTGCGGACTGGAAACTCGGTCCATGCCCGGTCCAAGAAGGACAAAGGCTCAGATGTCCGGGACTCTCAGGATGCGAGGTTCTGGTCACGGATATGATGGGCCGAGAAAGGTTCCGTGGCCAACCCGACGGCAATGGGCCTCATGCTGGACTGCCAACAGAGGGTTGGGGAACAGGAATCGTATGGGTGACCGACCTTGTCTCAGGGCGATCTGCGCGGGTGGTTATCCACTGACTCCCGCCGCCAAATCGAGGTCAACCCCCTGCTTTGATGCTGGAGAAGGGATGAAGGTGCCCGCCCGTTCCTGAAGCCATGCCTTCCCGACCCTGCGGTTCCGAAACGCCCGAACATTGGGGCGCATTCGGCTCATCATCTGATACAGCCTGTCTCGCCACACAAGAAGGTGTGCAGGAACCACGACAGCCCTGTGGTGAACCCCTGCGAGTGCACTGTGCTGCGCAAGCCAAGCCAAGGCTGCACGATCGAGCAGAAGGTGCGCACGCGGAATGACGATCAGTTCCGCCACTTCCCGGTCTCCCAGCAACTCAAGCCGTTGCGCTGCCACCCTTTGCATGAGCGGTAGATCCACAATCAAATCCTCGGCGAGCTCCACAGTGAGCAGACCTTCCGAGAAATGGAAGACCCCATAAGGTGCCTGATAAGTAAACGCGTGGGCCATGGCGGCAATTTGCGCATGACCAAGGCCTGAATAACGAGGAGTGGCTTTGCTCTATCCACAACCCCACCCTGAATTTCCACCAACGGGGTCAGGGACAGGCATACTCCGCCACATCTCCCTCAGTTTCGGGAGGCAGGCAGAATTGAAGTGCGGCCGTGTACTGGCCCTCCACCAGCTCCTGCACGGAGGGTTTGGAGATGCCCAGACCATTGACACGCTGCTGCGTTCGGCTTGCAAAGAGCCCCAACCCACCCGTGATATTGGTGTATTCAGGTCGCTCTTGAATGATGCCCGTGACCGGTGCGTTGACCGCGAGATAGGTATCCAACTCCTCATTGGCGATGCTGAGCACGAAGTCAAAGCACCGCACCCGATCGATGTTGTTGTTCCACGAGCCCAATTCTCGGGTAATGAGCGGGTCGAACTCGAGGTTGTTGGCGAGAAACAGATAAAAGGACTCCCCATTGACGGGAAGCTTGATCTCCTCTCCCCCTTCATCGTCCGAGGTGCCCTCTTCCCCCAAATCCCAGCGCAAGACGCGGTCGGTTTCCGATGCCAATTGGGTGTGGGCGGCATCGGACCAAATGCGCTCGGTAAACTTGACCTCCACAGCCGCTTCATAGCGCTTGGCACCGGGCGTGGACGACCACTTGAAGTTGATGTTGGGATAAGTCACCAAGCCCCCTGTTCCGCTGGCGAAATTCAAGCTGAATCCAGGAATGCCCGAGGGCGGGTTGCTGATGTTGCCCAGAGACTCTCCGATGAGCGTGGTGGTGGCCGTGAGCGGTGAACGGCCGTCTGCAAACCCAATGGTCATCCGGTAGACGCGCAGGGCCTCGGAATTGTTGTTTGGTGCAATCTCCAGGCCTTCTGGCGTATCAAAATGATAGGTCCTGTACTCGGGACCGTAGAAAATGCCGTTGTCGTCCTTGTCCTGCATCAGCGTGTCTTGGGCAGTGAAGGAGACCAAGGGCTGCTCAAACAAGGCGTCGTTGGCGGCAAACCCCTCTACCGTAATGGACACCTCTCCCTCCGCGTATTCACTGCTGTCGGCGACAAGAGCAAACTCAAGGTTGTTGCCTTCGCCAAGCCACGTCCGGTTGACCCGAACCCACTGCTCACTGGCATTTGGGTCCAACAGACAAAACGCCAACGTCCGCTCCTCATAAGGGGCATTGAGTTCCACATCGGTGGAACACCCTGTCGAAAAGGCGACGAGGAACAGGCAGGACCACAACAAGAAGCGCGACTCGAACATGTCTGCGAAGTTAGCGTCCGAGCCCCATCAAGAAGGCCATGGTGTCCACGCCGTCTGCGTAATCCGATAGACCGGGTTGCTGGGCCTGTCCAAAGGGCAAGCCCTTGACCCCCACCCGACATTGGATTTCGGATGCTCCGGACTCGATTCTCGACTCGACCTCTTGGAGGTCGTCATAGCGCTGATAGTGGAGCGAACCCACTGGTGAAACCCACTGGGCATCCTCCTTGAGCAGCACGAATCCGTTTTCCAGCAGGTCCACTGCCTCCATGAGCCACAGCGCCTTGTGGTAGGTGTAGTTGTTGTAGTACCGGTGGTGGTTGCCCAAGTGGGTCCAATCCACGAAAGCCGCAAACAACCGATCGAGGTCAAAGTCCCGCGGTACAAAAACCTGGGTCACGTTGCGGCAACCGAGCCCGAAATAGCGGAAAATGTCTTGAGACAAGGCCTGCATGTCTTCATGGGTCTCGCTCCCGTCCAAAACGGCTACCGAAGTGCGCTGTCCGCGAATGATGTGGGGCACCTTGCTGAAATAGTGCTGAAAGTACCTGCCGCTGTTCCTGCTGCCCGTGGCGATGACGGCGTCGAACCCGTCGAGTCGATCCACCAACTCGACCTGTTCCCCAATGCCGGGACACACGGCAGACCACCCCTCGAGGAGGGCCTCGGTCAATCGGGCATCATCGCGGCTGGGCTTGACCCGAACCCGATGGCCCGACACCACGCCACACAGCATGTCATGCACCCCAACGAAGGGAATGTTGCCCGCCAACACCAGCCCAAGGGTGACCGGACTCCTCTTGCCTTCCGGGATGGCCAGCCCGTTGAGCCAGGCCTCCACCTCGCGCTCACCCAACGCAGAACACCACGTCTCAGCAGCGTGCCGCACCTCACTGGGCGCAAACCACCCGTTGGCGTGTTCGGCAGAAGCCATTGCGGCATGAAGCGGTGCCCAAGCCTCGCTTGGGGCTTCTCCCAGGGCTTCCGTCCACCCCTGGCGAAGGGCAGAAAGCAGGGAACGGGCTCGATCGAGATCCAGGTCAACAGAGGGGCTGTACGATTCCATAATTCAGGGGCATTTCAGCGGGCACAAAGATGGCCGCAACATCTTGAGGGTTGGAAAGGTTATTTTTGGACAGCAACACTTTTTCTCATGGCCATCATGATTACTGACTCCTGCATCAATTGCGGGGCTTGTGAACCGGAATGCCCGAACAATGCAATCTATGAGGGTGCCGCAGAATGGACCTTTGCCGATGGCACGGGACTGCAAGGTGATGGTGAACACCCGACTTCGGGAAGCATGAATGCCGAGGCCACGCAAGAACCGGGCAGCATGGACGTTTACTACATAGCGACCGATAAATGCACCGAATGTGTAGGCTTTCACGACGAACCCCAATGCGCCGCCGTATGTCCGGTGGCTGTCTCTTAT
>CAXHAW010000176.1:0-4577 GCA_964014525.1 uncultured bacterium | reverse complement strand
GAGATTCCGTGAAGTCTCGTGGGCTCGGAGATGTGTATAAGAGACAGCCCTCCGGTGCGACTGCTTGAGGGGTCCACTGCTAGAACGGCCACCCTGTATCCCCGATTCAAAAGGGCGAGGCCTGCAGACTCAATCCATGTGCTTTTTCCGACCCCAGGGACACCGGTGATGCCGTAGCGACGGGTTGGTGCTGAAGGAGACGGCATGGCCGCGAGGAGTGCCTCCACCTCTGGCCGGTCGGATTCGCGTCGACTCTCGATCAAGCTGATGGCTTGAGCAAGGGCAGCGCGGTCTCCCTGAATGATGGTCTGTGCCCATTCATGAACATCCCCGCGCGAACGCGCTTTGGCGGTCCGGATGTTCCGAAGCGCCCGCGACCGTGCTTTGTTTTCAGGGTCTTTGGCCATGGGGCTCCCAAGTTAGCGGTAGTTTGGTCCCGTGAATTATTCTGGTTGCCGATTCATCCCAATCTCGCTGTGGTTTCTTTGTGTTATCCTGCCTCTGCAAGGTGCGCTGGCGCAGGAAGGGATGGAGACGGACGCGGTTTCGATTCCCTTGTCGGGTGAGGTGCTGGGTCCGGATGGCCGGGGCCTTCCCGGGTGCATGATTGTGAACCGCTCGACCGGTGAGGGGCGGTTCGGAAGTTCAAGCGGTCGATTTGCACTTGAAGTTGCCATGGGAGACACCGTTCAATTTGCGGCCATTGGATACCGGACCATCACGAAGCGGATTCCACAAGAAGGTGTGGAAGCGGGCGTGAATTGGTCCATCCATTTGTCAAAAATTAGCGTGGCGGTGGCTGCGGCAGAGGTGATTGCGCCCCGAGAGCTCGGAGAAATTGTGCGGGACATTGAAGCATTGGGCTACGATGAGAAAGAAGACAGGACGAGCGGAATCGATGCCTTGAGCAGTCCCCTGACCTATCTGTATGAGCAGTTTAATCGCATGGAGCGGAGCAAACGGGAAGTGGCCCGATTGGAGAATGAAGACCGACGCAGGGAACTGCTGCGAGAGCTGTTGGGGAAATATGTCGACTATCAAATTGTCGACCTCGATATGGAGCAATTCGATGACTTCGTCGAATTCATGGATCCGGGAGAGGCCGTCCTGAAGGCCCTGACCCAATACGAGTTCATCCTGTGGACGCGCCAAAGGTTCACGGCTTGGAAGGCACGTCCAGATCGACTCGAGGATGCGGACTTCGAATATCAGTGGGACGATTGACGTCCTTACTCCAGGTAAGAGGAGTTTAGATAAAAGGTGAAGGCCTTGAAGATCAGACCTGCCCCAATGACGGCGATCGCAATCACCCGCAGGTTTCTTCCCTTTCCATAGTGATCGAATCGGACCACGAGGTCCGCGAAAAGAGAGGCTGCAGCGAGCGTTTCGAACAGGGTGATCCAACCCCGACGGGTGTCAATGAAGTCCATGGCCCTCGACGCAAAGTTTTCAGGAACGGCCGCGAGCAATATGTCCAGCAAAAACAGAAGGTTGTAGGCCACCAAAAGGACAATGCTAAAGTCGAGCATCTTCTGTTCGATCTGCGAATCTGTGGACTGCTGGCTCATGGGGCTAAATTACGGAGGGCAGGGTCCGGTGCACGGCCCTCATTTTCGCACACAACAAAACGGAGCTTACATTCGTTGACTCTCTGTCATGCAAGATTTGAACCGACCCAAAGCCCGCGCAATCGCCCTCGGCAACAATGGCCGACCTTCTGATCAAATTGATGTGAATTGCCATGTCAGAAACCAGCGTCACATGGTGATTACGTTGGGTGTCTTGTGGATTCTTGCCTTTGCGACCGGTTGCAGCAGGAACACCAAGAACTGCAGTGCATATGATGGTGTCCGCTTGGACATGGCGGCGCCAACCCAAGCCGATTGGGATCAGAACTGAAAGTAAATGAACGGCGTTCCTCCCGCGGCGAGAACGGCCATGGCCACGGCCACAGACACTGTGGTTAAGGCAATTTGAACAGGGAGCCCCGCACGGACAAAAGCAGCGCGATACCCTGCCTTCCATTTCGAGGGAAGCAGGTGGATGGCGTAGCCCATGGCCATGATCACAAAGACATGTCCATAGTGCGAGAGCACCTCTGTCAACACATGAACAGGGGTGGCATTTGCCAACTGGGACAAGACCAGATTGGCTGAGTCCCATTCTGCGGATAGATCGTGCTCTGATCCAAAGGATGCCCAAGTGGTATGCGATGCCGTCCGGAACCAGATCCGCGTGAAGGTGATGAAGTGGAAGGTGATGAGCACGGCGACAGCCCGTTTCCAGAACCGGTCTTTTGTCTCCCATGGGCTCACCCGTCTCCAGAGCTTATAAACCGTGATGCCCAGGCCATTGAGGCCACCCCAGATCACAAAGTTCCAACTCGCACCGTGCCACAGTCCCCCAAGGAGCATGGTCATCCAGATGTTGACGTTGGTGATGACCCACCTCTGGAATCGCGGGATTCGGGCCATGGCTATGCCCCCGCCCAACAGGGACCCGAAGAGGATGGCCAAGGCTGTGGTGCCCGGTTGGAGAAGGACCACAAACATCAACAGGAACCCCGCGCTGATGGCGGTGAACCAAGAGGCGCTTCGGTTGCCGCCCATGGGGATGTACAGGTAGTCTTTGAGCCAGCCAGACAAACTCATGTGCCACCGCTTCCAGAAGTTGCCGCAGCTGTCCGCCTTGTAAGGGCTGTTGAAGTTCTGGGGCAGCCGATACCCCATCAACAATGCCACGCCTATGGCCATGTCGGTGTATCCGCTGAAATCAGCATAGACCTGAAGTGAATAGCCATACATCGCCATCCACATTTCGAACCCACTGTGGGCTTCTGGTGCGGCAAAGATCCGGTCGTTGAAGTTGACGGCAATCCAATCGGCAAGAAGGACCTTTTTGAGCAGGCCGTTGAGGATCCAAAAGCCTGCCTTGCCCACCGTCTCGCGCGTGACGGAGGAGGGTTTGAGAATTTGGGGAACGAAATCCACAGCCCTGACGATGGGGCCCGCGACGAGCTGGGGAAAGAAGGAGACATAGAACCCGAAATCCGTCAGGCGTTTGAGGGGCGCTACATGTCCGCGGTGGATGTCCACCGTGTAGCTGATCGTCTGAAAGGTGTAGAAGCTGATGCCCACGGGCAGCAGGATTCTGTCGACCGACCACGTGGTCCCCAAGGCGGCATTGGCGCCTTGCGCAAGCCAGTTACGGGGAATAATATGGGCCCCGGTGGCGCTGTTCCAAGCGTCTGTCAGAAAGTACGTGTACTTGAAGTAAAAGAGCAGACCGAGGTTGAGTGCGATGCTCAAGGCAAGCCATGCCGTTCGTCTGCGTTGCGCCTTTGAACCAGCAATTCGGTGGCCGATGAAGTGGTCGCTGCAGGTCGAGAAAAGCAGGATCAGGACAAACCAGCCTGATGTTTTCCAATAGAACAAAAGACTGGCCACCAGCAGCCATACATGGCGCATCGTCCGTTGTCGATCCCGATTCCAGCAGGCGTCCAAGGCCAGAACCACAACCAAAAACATCCAGAATCCAGCATCGAGGAAGGTCCAAGGGGCACCAGGGTCGTGCGCAAAAAGGGAGCGCCAGTCCATCATGGCTCCATCGTGTTTTGGAGTGCAGCCCGGACAAGGGTGTCATAGAGCAGTTCACCGATGAGTTCGTATCCGTGGCGATTGAAATGCAGGTGGTCACTGGATGCGAATCCAGTTCTGTTCAACAGGTCCATCGAATGCGCCCCCCCCAAGACCCCATACAGATCCCAACAGGCCACGTCCATGTTGTTGGCAAGGGTGGACATGGCTTCCCTCACCCGCTCTGCGTTGGGGTTGTGTCGATGCCGGTAGTGGCTGTCGTTGTTGGTGACCAACAGAATGTCCATCTCAGGATGGACGGACCGAAACGCCGCAATCAATTGGGAATATCGCTCCTTGAATCGGTCAGGGTCGAATCGATCCGGACGCATGTGGGCATCGTTGATTCCCCAAGCCAAGATGGCCAAGTCAGCCGGGCAATGCTCCAATTGATCCCCGAGCAGGGGGTGACGGAGCCAAGCTGCCGTGCTGGCTCCATTTCCACCCAAATCGTGGTAAACAAATGCAGCATTTTGCTCCCGCATCCAGACGCCGTGGAGGCTGGCCACGCTGTCCATTGTCCACAGCTTCAGGGTGTCGCCGCCGGTCAGCTCCAGGGGAACTGCTGATGGGTCAGAATGGCCCTTGTCCCATTCCCACCGGTTTCCGGGAGGGGAGAGGATGTCGACAGCATCCAGACAGCCTTGCCCGTGCCATTCGCCATTCCACATGCGCACGGTGTCCGGGGTCGAGGTGCTGACTTCCAATCCGGTGATTCCCCATTGGCCTTGGTGACGCCGGTGCGACGACCGCTGCCCCTTCCAATCTGCTGCGCTCGACCAACGGACCTCGGGTGGGCCATTTTCGCCAGCCAGGCGGTGGGGAGGCAGAATGCCGCGGCTCACCACCAATCCCGGGCGGTCTTGCGCCAGGCGTTTGCGGAAGGCCCATCCGATGCGACCGGCCTGACCGTGGGATCCGCCAAAGTGAAACCCGGAGACC
>CAXHAW010000175.1:0-4585 GCA_964014525.1 uncultured bacterium | reverse complement strand
GGTGTTTGGGTTGGTGCCTCTGACCCTGCTGTTCGGTTCTCCACAACGACCAAAGGGCAGGGAGCCAACACGGCCCTCCCCATTTTTGGGTTTTACATGAAGGACGCCTTGGCCGATCCCGAAGTGGGTTTGCTGGCTGAGGATTTCCGGCCTCCGGAAGGGGCGAACAAGGCGGTGCCGTGCGAAGAGGTTCTCGCCTCGCGCAGCATTGACTTTCGGGGAGGCGGTGAGGATGACGACGACCTATTCGAATAGCAATGGCACTAAACAAGACGGTGAGCGGAGCGCGGGAAGCGTGCTCGGGAATTGAGAATGGAATGACCTTGATGCTGGGGGGCTTTGGCTTGTGCGGCATTCCGGAGAACTGCATCGATGAGCTTGTGCGGATTGGGGCAACCAATTTGACTTGTATTTCAAACAATGCAGGGGTCGATGACTTTGGTTTGGGGTTGCTTCTCCAAGGCAAACAGATTCGGAAGATGGTCTCCAGTTATGTGGGTGAGAACGACGAGTTTGAGCGTCAAATGCTGTCGGGAGAACTTGAGGTAGACTTGATTCCACAGGGTTCATTGGCCGAACGGTGTCGCGCCGGTGGCGCTGGAATTCCTGCGTTCTATACCCCGGCTGGTTTTGGAACTGAGGTGGCCGAGGGCAAGGAGGTTCGGGACTTCAATGGCAAGCCCCACATTTTGGAGTCGGCCTTGACCGCGGACTTTGCCATCGTAAAGGCATGGAAGGGCGATTCAGCAGGGAACTTGATGTTCAAGGCGACCGCAAAGAACTTCAACCCCCCCATGGCCATGGCCGGGAGAATCACCATTGCAGAGGTTGAGGAGCTGGTTCCGCTGGGCGAACTCGATCCCAACCAGATTCACACGCCGGGCATCTTTGTGCAGCGCATCTTTCAGGGGGCGGATTACAAGAAGCGCATTGAGCAGCGAACGGTTCGCGAGGCCTGAATCCACCTGATGCACACCTTGGCATATATCGGTCCTGGCGGTGGCGTGACGGTCGGCGCTTTGCTTGTCATCCTGATTGGGGGGCTGGTCTTGTTTGCCTTCGGCTTTATTGTTTGGCTGAGAATCAAGCGGTTTATGCGTGGCCAAGGCAAGGCCAAATGGGGGGTGAAACTGGCAACGCAGCTGGTGGCCCTTTTGGCCCTCCTGAGTGTTTTTAGTTGGATGGCCCAGCACAGGGCCAAAAAGGACCGGGACTTCGGGGCAATGAATGGTGTTGTGGAGCTGCTTTCTGGTTTTCCCGACCGATTCAAGCAGTCTGTTGAGGAGGTGCAAACCTTACCGCAGACGTTCGTGAAGACACCCGATGGGTTTGAACGGGAAAACCGACTGGGGCAGGACGTGCTCACCTTGACTGCGTTTTCTAACCCGGACCAAGGCCGAACCATTGCCGTTCGGAACCTGAGAGATGGCCAATTGCTCCACGAATGGACCTTGCCTGAGACCCTTGGGGAATGGAAGCCGCATTGGCGGATTCATCACCCGCTTCTTTTGGAGGAAAAGTCGGTGGTGGGGTTTTTTACCAACCGGTCTCCACTGTTCCGCTTGGATTCTGCGTCCAACTTGGTTTGGCGCCAAGACAGCCTCACGTTTCATCATGCCATCAACCGCGCAGCCAACGGAGACCTCTGGGCTTGTACCATGCGCTGGGAAAAGGGAGGGCGCTACATCGGGTATCGCGGACGATACAGGCTGGGGGACAGGACGGTGAATTTCTTGGACAACAGCATTGCCCGATTGGATGCGAAGACAGGCCAAATATTGGAGGTGGTGTCCATGACGGAGATGCTCAAGAACAATGGGCTTGAGCATTTGATTCTTCGGTCTGGAGACCCCCAGGATCCGCTTCACCTCAACGATGTCGAGCCGGCGTTGACGTCTTCGGACCACTTCAAGCGAGACGACCTTTTTTTGAGCTTTCGAAACCTGCAGAGTGTCATTCAATACCGTCCGTCCACCGGTGAGGTCATTCGCGTGATCGATGGCCCGCTCGCGTCGCAGCATGACGTGGACATCTTGAACGACAGCACCTTGGTCATCTTCAACAACAATGTTCAGGAGAACAATGGTGTGCACATCAACCAGCGGGAGAAATACCCCATTTCTAAGGAGCAGGTGGAATTGAAGCAGTACCATTCGGAGGTGACGCTCTATGGTCTGGCTTCGGATGTCTTTGTCCCCCTGTTTCCTGATTTGATGGCGGACGTTGGAATGATGACCGCAAGTGAAGGCCTTCAGGAAGCCCTGCCCGGTGGACATTGGTTCGTCGAGGAGCAGAACGCTGGAGAGCTCTGGGTCTTGGGGCCGAGTGGCGTGCTGTATCACGACGTTCACGCGTCGCATCACGAAGGCCACCATCACCTGCCGAACTGGACGCGGGTCTTGCCCACCTTTCCTTGAGGATGATGGTGTGGTTCCTGCCTTTTTTCTCGGGGTATTTGGCTTTTTTGTTGCTTCGGGTTCGACTCTCTGTACTGGAGCGGTTGGCGCTGGACAGTGTCCGTTTGCTCGATGGTTTGCTCGAACCGGGTGAGGACGACGAGAAGCTGGATGCGCTGGAAGACCAAACGTCGAAGGTCTTAGTGTCCCTGCTTTCCTTGTTGGTTTTGGTGGTGTTGGTCGTGCTCGTGGCGGTGTCCTTGCCTTGGGGGTGGGGCTGGTGTTTGGGCGAAACCGCTGCCATGGAGGCCTTCTCTCAATGGCAGGGCATCCTTGCCTTTTCAATTGGAGGCACAGCGAGTTTTCTGTTTCCGAAGTGGAGGGCACAAGCTGGCGCATATTCGCCCATGGAGCAGTTGCTGCATCGCATTGCGTTGGACCACCCGAACATTCACAGGTGGTTGCACGATCGGGAGGTGAAGCGGTGGAGCAAACGAGGGGGGACGCGCAACCCCAATTTTCTCTTGGTGACAGGCCTCGCCCGCTCTGGGACGACCAGTTTGTTGCAAGCGCTAGAGGAGACAGGGGCGTTCAGCAGTTTGCATTATGCCAACATGCCTTTTGTCCTGGCACCAAGGACGTGGCGTCGGTTTTTTAAGCCAAAGTCCGTGGCGCTGAAGGAGCGCAGCCATGGCGACGGAATCTTGGTTGGGGTCGAGTCTGCTGAAGCGCTGGAGGAGCCCTTCTTCATGGCCTTTTCTAAAGCCCAGTTCGTTGGTGAGCAGGCGCTGACGACGCAGGCGGTGGATGAGGCGTTGCACGATCGGTATCTGGATTACCAAGGGCTGGTCCGGGAACAAGGGAAGGTCTACTTGGCCAAGAACAACAATGCGTTGCTTCGGTACCCAGGGCTTCGCGCTCAGAATCGGGACTTCACCGCGGTTTTGATGTTCAGGGAGCCGCTGGCGCATGCTGCGTCTTTGTTTGCGATGCACCGCCGATATGCCGCGATGCAACAAGACGATCCGTTTGTGCGGACTTACATGGATTGGCTTGCGCACCATGAGTTTGGCGGCGGACACAAACCGTTTTGCTTTGATGGAGAGGCAGGTGTGGTCACCGGGGACGTGAACACGCTCGATTATTGGCTTGACCGTTGGTTGGATTACTATCGGCACGCCCTCACCATGGAGGCTCACCGGTTGCTTTTTGTCGGTCATGCCGCTTGGAGCGCTGACCCCGATGCGGTGTTGCGGGCCATTTTGTCGAAGACGGAAGTGAACCCTAACGTGACAGCCCTTTCGCCTCATGAAGGCAGGCGTAAGGTGGACGCAAGCGACGTCGACCCCAAACGCTTGGCTGCGGCGCGGGGCGTTTACGATCAGCTCGTGGAGCGGGCTTTACCTTTGAATTGACCCATGTTGGACAAGAATGGCATCGCGCGGCGCATCGCGCAAGAACTTCGAGACGGTTGGTACGTCAACCTCGGCATTGGCATCCCGACGCTGGTGGCCAACCACATTCCGGAGGGCATCTCCGTGGAATTTCAGAGTGAGAACGGCATCCTTGGCATGGGCCCCTTTCCGACAGATGCGGAGGTGGATGCGGACCTGATCAATGCAGGCAAGCAGACCATCACGGCGCTGCCGGGCGCGGTCTACTTTGACAGCGCGACCTCGTTTGCCATGATTCGGGGCCAGCACGTTCAGCTCACGGTACTCGGCGCCATGGAGGTGAGCCAGGGCGGTGACATCGCCAACTGGAAGATTCCCGGCCGCATGGTCAAGGGCATGGGCGGCGCCATGGACCTTGTGGCTTCGGCAGAGAACATCGTGGTGGCCATGATGCACACCAACAAGCGCGGTGAGTCCAAGCTCCTGCCGGCGTGCGCTCTGCCGTTGACCGGTGTGGCGTGCGTGAAGCGCGTGGTGACCAACCTGGCCGTTCTCGACATCCAGGACGGGGCCTTCCACCTCGTGGAGCGGGCACCGGGTGTGACCGTGGAGGAGATTCAGGCCGCGACGGCCGGAACGCTTGTCGTGCCTACTGAGGTGCCCGAGATGCTGCTCTGATCAGCCACAGACCATCCCAAACGACCCGAGCAAGGTGAGGACATCGGAGACGTTCACAGTACCGTCGCCGTTGATGTCGGACGGGCCTGAGTTGACCGTTCCGAAGTCTTCGAGAAG
>CAXHAW010000174.1:0-4605 GCA_964014525.1 uncultured bacterium | reverse complement strand
GGGAACGTGCCAAACAAGAATGAGGAAATGGCATTTGGCGTGGCATTGCCGAGCTCATCTTGATAGAAGTCTGTGGTGGTGGTGATGACGGTTGGATTGTTGATGTCTCCTGAGATTGAACTCACGAAATCTGCTGGGTTGGCGCACTTGACGTAGTACCTGTATGTCGTCATGCCCGCAAGGTTGCCTTCGGTGTGTACCATGTGGGTGTCTACAATCAGGCAATAGTCACCCTCTTCTACCAATGCGGCTGCATCATAGTTGCAGGCGTCGGGGTCGCCGCAGCCTTCTTCTTCATCACACAAACCGTCTCCATCGTCGTCATTCAAGCAGTTGCCATCGCAATCCACATAATCCGCCAATGGATACGTACAGGAACCATCGTCAGCAACGGCATCAGCGTTATAGTTGCACGCCATGGCGTCCATACAACCGAAGACTTCGGATTCATCACAGACGCCATTTCCATTGACATCATTCAAGCAATTGCCCTCGCAGTCCTCATAAAGGTTGGGATAGGTGCAGGTGCCATTGTCATCAATCGTTGCAGTCGCATCATAATTACATGCTGCGGCGTCCGTACATCCAAGGCAAGAGAGGAATTCACATGAGCCGTCGTCGTCGGTGGCGTTGGCATTGTAGTTACACGCCCCATCCGTGGTGCATCCTGTCGTTTCGTTCTCATCACAGACGCCATCCATGTCGGCATCGTTGATGCAATCTCCATCACAATTGAGGTATGTCTCAGTTGGATAAGAGCACGAACCGTCATCGGTGTCAGCAGCATTGTCATAGTTACAGGCTGTCTCATCCGTGCACCCTTCAACGCCGCCAGCAGGCCAGATGAAGGTGGGCAGACCACCATCAACAACGTATTGTTCTGTGCCCACGCCATTCACGAAGATTTGGGTGTACAGAGCCAAACTAAGGTCACCCGTCGTGGTGAACTGTCCTACCAGTACCCTGAGGTCTGCGCCTGCAATCCCATTGGCGTCACCGTTCAAGGCATACCAAGCACCGCCGATGGCGTCGTCAATGGCAATGTTGCCCCCGGGTAAACCACCTCCGGGATCGAATGTCGTTGTCCATGGATTAATTCCAGATTGGACTGTGGAGATGTTGGCCTCTCCGGCAACCGCATCGGGAACCCCATCCAATCCAATGGTCACCCAACTGTCAAATTCCAAATCAGGATACACCGCAAAAAGCAAGCTGTTGATTCCGTTTGGAGTCGCAGCGCCCAAAGTGGCGTGGTAGAAGTCGGCGGTCGTTGTGATGAAGGTCGAGTTCAAAGCGTCGCCAGAGATGGAACTGAGGAAATCATCCTCGTTTTCCATGGTGATGTAGGCCCGGAAGCAGGTGTAACCGGTCAAATCAGTCGTTCCCAGTGCACCGACCAGCGGGCCGATGTCATCAGAGACAACCTCCACTTCCAGACCGTAAGTCTGGGCGGATACTAAGGATGGTAGGAGGCACAGGGCCAAAAGGAGCTTATGCAGCTTCATGGGTATGGAGTTGGTTCAAATCGAGTTCAAAATGCCTCTATTGTGAATGCGTTTTGCCCCCTCTGCTTGTATGCTTTCAACAAGCCATGTTGGAAGACCTGAATTCTGAAATTCTGACCGACAAAAAAAGGGCGACCCATGGGCCGCCCTTTTCTCTGTGAAACTCACAGTCTTACTGCTTCACCACACGGATGACCTTCACGGCATTCGCTACCTGTAGGTGAAGGAAGTAAACACCGGATTCATAACCAGTCAGGTCCATTCTCTCCACGTGTAACCCATTGAGGTTACCCAAATCATCGCGGCTGACTTCTCGGCCAAGGCCGTCTACCAAGACTGCGACCACTGATTCTCCAGCCAAGCCGGAAAGTTGCACCTCCACATCACCACGGGTCGGATTCGGGAAAAGGGTGACCTCTATTTGGTTGAGGACTTCATCAAGTCCACTTACCACCACGATTGTGGTGCTCGTGAACTCACATCCATTGTCATCGACTATGGTGACCGTGTAATCGCCGGCGGCAACACCAGAGGCGTCTTCGTCCAGACTTGTAAACCCGGGACCCACCCAGCTATAGGTGTAAGGAGCAGTTCCTCCTGATACTGAGATGTCAATCAAGCCATCAGAATCGGAACCAGATGCGCCAGCATTGGCATCCACTGTCACCGATATGGCATCAGGTGATCCCACTGTGACTGTGGTCGATGTGCCGCACTCACTGTCATCTTGGACCAAAACTGGGTATTCCCCAGCTGTCAATCCGCTTGCTTCATTTCCAGGTCCGAAACCTTCGTCATTCACATTGTATGTGTATCCCATTCCGGTGCCTCCGGATGCATTCACCGTGATTGAGCCGTTCTCGTCCCCGTTACACAGCACGTCCGTGACTGAAGCAGTAACCAAAATTTCAGAAGGCTCCTCGAGCGTAACACCGGCATCGAAAGAGCAACCATTGTCATCAACGACTTCAATGGCGTAGTCTCCGCCTCCAACCATACTCAAAATGACGTTGTCAAGCGTGTCGCCTCCGTATATGTATACAAGCGGTGCAGTGCCTCCTTGGACCTCCAAAGCAATGGAGCCATCAGTATTGCCGAAGCAAGATGGACTCACAAACTCAGCAAGGGACTCGAAATCTGAAGGAGAGCCGACCGCGACATCGGTGAGCGTGTCAGCACAGCCATTCACATCTTGTGCGTAGAAGGTGTAAGTGCCCCCAGCCAACACGAACGCATTTTCTGTGCTGAAGGTTCCACCCTCACTGCTGTAGGTCGTGCCATTGCCACTGCCTCCAAAGAAATTGAGAACAACCTGACCGTCTTCCGAACCTGGACAAACGGTGGGCGCAACAGCTTGAGCGTAGAGGTTAAATGGTTGAGGCTGGCTCACCTGGATTCCCGGGGTATTGTCCACACAACCATTGGCATCCAGAGCATACACTGTGTACAAGCCAACACCAATGTTTTCGAAGAGAAGCGTTTCCGACCCCATTTCGAAGTACAGGCCAGCACCGGTATCAACAGGAGCCGCCATGCTGAACATCACCATGCCGGATCCGCCAGAGCTCATGCCGCTGAGAACGGCATCAGACTCTCCGCTGCAACTAATGGGATCTGCAAGACTCGCAGTGACCACCAGAGGATCAGGGGTGCCGATGCTGAGGGTGGTCTCGACCGAGCAGCCCGCATTGTCCGTTACCGTCACCGTGACGTCTCCAGCTGGAACAGAGGTAAAAAGGCCTGTTGCGTTGGAACTCAATCCGTTGCTGTAAGTCAAACTTCCCTGACCTCCAGACACCACCACAGTGGCCGTTCCGTCAGAATACCCACTGCAGGTCACATCCCCAGCGGACGTTGACTCGACGTTAAGCTGGGTCGTTGGGTAATCACAAGCAAAAACACATGTTCCATCATCATTGGTGGCGTCCATGTTGTAGTTCGTGGCAGCCATATCAGTGCATCCGAATACGGCGTCAGGAATACTGCTAAAAGGGAGCGTAATCAGGGTGTCATTGGATTGGTCACCCTCGATGAAGGTGGCAACACTCACAACGCCGAACAAAGTCGTATCCGTAGTGAATTGGCCCACGAACACCATGCTGTCTGGACCTGCATAGGCATTTGCATCAGGATATAGGGGGAACCAGCTTCCTCCAGTTTGTGTATTGATGATCAAATTGGCTCCAGTCAAGCCAGATCCTGGCTCAAATGCGGGGATCCAATTGTCCAGTGGATCCCCAATTGAATTGATGGTCTGCTCCCCATTTTCGGTGTCTGCCGGAGAATCCATTCCGACGGTCACGAAACTGTCAAACTCCAAATCGGGCACCGCAGAAAACACCAGTGGGTTGTATCCCTCATTGGTTAGGGCCCCCACAGCACTGTGAAAGAAGTTGTTTCCGCCCTGAATTACGGTAGGGAAATCAGCATCGCCGTAAACTGCCGTTAGGAAGTCGTCCGGAGAGTTGAATTTCACATAGAGACGATACGTATTGTAACCCGTGAGGTCAACTGTGCCTACCATTCCGATGTTCTCGGCATAGGTTTCCACGACGATTTCTGTGGCTTGTGAATAGGCGAGGGTGCTGCAGAAAACTGCAATCACACCGAGTAGCAATCGCTTCATGCGTTGATTGGTATTAGTTGTGAATCGGTATGCAATATAGAGGCGGCGGTCCACTCGGTCCGTTCAATTCTTCGTGGAGTATTGAAGGAATTTTCAAAGTGTCCGTAGGAATAAAGGAAGGGGGCCAGTTGGCCCCCTTCTTTTCAATCTTCATGGTCTCTGTTCATCAATTCACCGTGAGACGCAACGAGCTTCGATGCACGCCGCCCCGCACTTCGAGGAGATAAACACCGGGCCGAAATACCTCTGTTCCATAAACTGACACCATTCCAGGCAGCACGCGTGTGCGTTCAGAGAGAACCACCTTACCAGACAAATCGAACACACGGATGTCCACGAGGCCGTCAAATCCATTAAACCGGACGTTGAACTGACCTTCTGCGGGATTTGGATAGGCCTCAGGCCCTATAAAATCTCTGATTTCATCAATGCCGATGACCGACTGACCCTCAGGGCAGTCGAGGGCAGGAATTG
>CAXHAW010000173.1:0-4662 GCA_964014525.1 uncultured bacterium | reverse complement strand
GGGAGCAAAATACACCCAAGACGGGAAATCTACTCCTTCCCCATTCCTTAAGAAGCCGTCAGCGCATCAACTCAAAGGTGCCGAGCATTTCCTCAGCATCCGTTCTGGCGCCCTTCCACAGGAGCCGGTAATTGTACATGCCCGGGGCCGCATAGTGGTCTCCCCCATTGACATTGCCAATCCAAACCTCATCGGGATCCTCACTGTGGAACACCCGCTCTCCCCAGCGATCAAAAATGTCAAGCTCGTATCGAACAACCTCGGAGATTACCACCTTAAAGGCATCATTGATTCCGTCGTTGTTGGGCGTAAATGCATTGGGGATATAGATGAGTACTGGCCCCTCTACGAGTGTGTAGGCACTGTCTGTGCAGCCGATGGCATTAGTTACCGTCAACTGAGCATAGTAGTCACCCAACCCGTCGTATTCGTGGATTGGATTCGGAACATCACTTGATCCCCCATCACCAAAGTTCCATGAAAACCCACAACTCGGACAGGGAGGTTCCGGGGTGGCGATGAACTCGATTCGCGTGTCGCTCAAGTAGCTCGTGTAGAAATCACTGTAAACGTATTGAACCTCGACATTGACCGTCTCGGTCAAGGTTTCGCCGCAGATGTCTGTGACCTCTACAGGGTAGCTAAATGATGAGCTCGGAGACACATACTGGTCCTCTCCAAAAGCTGGAATGCTCGGCCAACTGTATACGAATCCTTCTTCTCCACCGGTAGCAAATGCACTCAAAGAAAGCGCTTCTCCGCGGCAAATAACCGTATCATTTGGAACAGACAAGGTCATCGGAATGTCAGGAATCACCAGGGTGCTCGTGGTTTCTCCCTCGCCCCCGCATCCGTCCTGCACCTCCACCGATATGGGTGTCGTCACGAAGCTCTGCACCGTGATTTGAGGATCGGAACCGCCATAGGGTAAACCTCCGACAGACCACTCATAGGTGTATTCACCCGCGCCGGATGTCACGTCTACGACAATCACGGTGTTGTCAACACACGACGCGTCAATCGCTTCGGGTAAGTCAATCACCAGTTCAGGGTTGTCAATTACAATGGCGGTGCTTGCGCTCCCAGAGGATTGACAGTTGTCGGTCACCTCCACCGCAAACGTGGTCGACAACCCGTCACCATAAACGTAGGCATTCCCATCGCCCACAGGATTGAAGTTTTGGGTCCATTGGTATGTGTAGACCCCGCTCCCTCCATCAATGACAGGCGACAGTGAAAAGGTCTCAGTGCAGGGGCCGACGAGGGTGTCAGGCAACGTGACCTCCAATGGAGGACTGACCACAACAACCTCCGTCGTCACGGTCACAAACTGGCCGCATCCATCACTGACCTCAAGCGTAACGGACATGTCCTGGTCCGTGGTCCAGTTGAGTGTCTCAGTGAACCCAAGGAACGAGAAACCCTCAAGCCAACCCCAATTGTAAAAGGGTTGTCCCCCTGACCAATCAGGGGTGATGCTGAATGGCACATTGCAACTGACCTCGTACTCATCATCGAGTTCGACAAGCAATTCAGGCACATCAATGCTCACGTTGATCATCGAGGTGGCCGTGAGGCCACATGCATCTTCCACAGTCACATGCACCTCTGAAGCCGCATTCCAAGTGCTCACGAACAGGCTGTTTCCGAACCCGAAAGCAGGCAGTCCATCTTGGAATTCCCATGTGTACTCGTATGGAGGATTGCCTCCATCACCTTGTGCAAAGATTTCCGCGAAGCCATTACAGTCGAGCACGAGATCGCCCCCTTGAATCTCCACCGTCAATTCTGGGTATTCCTCTACTACGATGTTGAAGAGACCATCGTCGTTTGGCATTCCACAAGTGTCACTGATCGTGACCATGCAATCGAATGACCCGGCCGCGGCTGGGATGTAATTGATTTGGTTCGTGTCAAGGCCAGGGTTGCAATCCCACTCATAAGTGTAATTGCCATATCCCCCGGACACATCTGGCTCCAGCATCACGGAGTCCCCGACGCACAGCTCGGTATCCCAACCATTAACCACCAAGGGATTCGGCTCGTCCAGAATGTCAAATTCGAAATAACTGGTCAATCCCCCTCCACTGCAGGCAGCAAGATTGAGAATCTCCATCACGACCGTCTCGGTCCCCTCGACAATGCCATCCTCAAATGCATCCAACGGAAATTCTTGGACCGTCACGAAAGGCGGAAAAAAGACCGTGTCCGGAAGCTGAGTGAAATCCACGCCGTTAATCGCTGTGCTGGCCGAGTAATCGATGATCACCATCTCCTCGATGTCGATGATGGTCTCAATCGGACGCGTAAATGTCAGGAGAGCCTCTCCGCAATCTTCAAAAATGACAGGGATGTCTGTATCCAAGTCGGCTCCAACGTTGATGTTCAAATCGACCTCAACCACCGAATTCGACTCAAACGATCCAGACTCAAGAACCACAATGGACTCCAACGCTGTATCAGAACCATCGGCTATGGCCAATCTGATGTGGTAGGTTTCTCCGCACTCCACCTCGCTCTCGGCGGTCAGCTTCACCGTATATCCATTCTGACAAAAGACATCGTTTCCCGGATTATCGATGTAGTAAGCTGCGTTGGTCACGTTGTTGACCGAACTAATTGTGATGGCCAACTGAGGATCAGAGTCTGGCACCTCGGCGAGGTTGATGGCATTGTCCGCGTAGGGGCCCATGATCCCGGGACCACTCAAAAAGAAACCGAAGATGTCGTTGTACTGGCTGTTGATCCATGCTAAATACTCATCCGAGCCGAAAACATAATTGAACCTAACCGTATCACCAGTGGCCACAAAATCAAACTCGATGGCACAAACATCATTGACACTGTTTACGCTAAAACTTTGCCCGATCAAAGGCGGAACACTGTTGGCGATGGTGAGCAGATCCGGATCACCTGAAACTTCCAATGCATCTTCGATGAATTGATCCATACAACCCTCATCGATATTGGCTGGGTTGTTGGCGACTTCAGTGCTCAGGATGAGACCCTCCTCAATCGGGAAATCAGCAGGGTCGAATCCGGTGATGTGTCCAATTTGAACCGGGCTGCCCGTGAATTGAACGTTTGTGGCAACCACACCCGAACCCAACAGAACGTCATTGACATATGCGTCAGGGGTCAAGGTGCTGTTGACTTCAACCTGAGAAAAGGCCAAACAGGCCATCCACAAGGCGGGAACGAGCAAGGAGCTGCGATAAAAAACAGCGCGGTTCACAGTCAGGTTCATTTACAGGCAATTTACCGGGAATAGGACGACGAAAAAGGCGAAAGGTTGCGCACCCTCCGCCTTCAATTCGTGGAAAACCTGAATATCGCTGGTATCAGCGAACCTCAAACTCTGACAACTCTTCTTTCAAACGCTTCCGCGCGTGGAAAATTCGACTCTTTACGGTGCCCATTGGAATGCCCAATTCCTCGGCTATTTCATCGTAATGAAAGCCATCCAGGAACATGGAAAAAGGCTTTCTGAAATCATATTTCAATTTCGAAATGGCCGTCTGAATGTCATCGATGTTGATGAGCGTCGTGACTGAGTCATGGTGATAATCTTGACTGGCATTCAAGAAATACTGGTTCTCAGTTTGGTCGACGATGGTGTTTTGAAAGCGCTTTCTCTTGTAATTGTTGATGAAGATGTTGCGCATGATGGTGTACAACCACCCCTTAATGTTGGTCCCTTCCTTAAAGTTGTTCTTGTAGCGAAGGGCCTTCACAAACGTCTCCTGAACCAAATCATTCGCGTCTTCTCTGTCACGGGTGAAGCCCATGGCGAAACCAGAAAGAAAATCTTGGTGGCTGGTCAGCAGATTGTTGAATTCGAGCGTAGACATCTGTTTATCGTTCTGGAACAAAGATTAAACAAAATACCGACCGAACAAAGCTTCCGTCGAACTTTTCTTTCAAAACGCTAAACAAAATTGGATTTCTGTACCAGAAACCACCGTTTCGTTTACTCTTTCCTCGCTTTTGACAAACGAAATGTCACCGTCTCAACCGGAAGAGGGGCCTTGAACCTGCCAGTTCTCAGCGTCGAAAAATCAGAAAAGGGGGATTAGAGATTGAGCAAGGCGCTCAACAACCCCTGCCCATCCGCATGGCAGGAGATTTGATTCGCAGGGCTTTCAACGCCTTTAAATACCCGGCCTGCGAAGTGGAACTTGAGGTCCGTGTTGGACGCTTCTTTCAGCACCCGGCTGAGATAATCGCTAACCCCATTTTCCGCCGGATAGGTCGTACAATAGGCCACGCAGTTCAATTCAGGGAATTGGACTGCCAGCTGCGTCATGTCTTCCAGGGGAATTGATTGCCCCAAGAACATGCTTTTGTATCCGGAGCTCCTGAGCAAATAGTGCACCATCAGAAGGCTGATGTCATGAATCTCCCGCTCTGGAAGAAACAAGGCGAATACAGCACCAGAATAGGACGTTTCAACCGGCGGCAACTCGTCTACGGCGCGAAACAACCGCTGACGAATCAAATTGCTGACGAAATGCTCGTGTGCAGGACAAATGGCATTGGTCAGCCAAAGCATGCCAATCTGACCCATGAAGGGCAAGTAAAGCCTCAACAAAAGACTGCTGAAGCCTGACTGTTCTTCAAAGGTTTTAGACACGCTTCGAAACAACTGCTCATCAAAGTTGA
>CAXHAW010000172.1:0-4663 GCA_964014525.1 uncultured bacterium | reverse complement strand
AAGTCTCGTGGGCTCGGAGATGTGTATAAGAGACAGCGCCCTTCTTTGGATAGCAGACATAGCTCACGTTGGGAACGGTGGTGATGACCACCATATCAAACTCCCGCTCCAGCCGTTCCTGAACGATTTCCATGTGCAGCATCCCAAGAAACCCGCAACGAAAACCGAAACCCAAGGCTGCAGAACTCTCTGGCTCAAACACGAGAGAGGCATCGTTAAGCTGAAGCTTCTCCATACTGTAGCGGAGCTCTTCGTAATCTTCAGTGTCGACTGGATAGATCCCAGCAAAGACCATCGGTTTGACGTCCTCAAAGCCCTTGACCGCCTCTTGACAGGGGGAGGCCGCCAACGTCAGGGTGTCACCCACCTTGACCTCCTTGGCGTTTTTGATGCCCGAGATGATGTAGCCAACATTGCCTGTTTTCACCGTATCCGCCGGCTGCAAATCCAAGCCCAGAACACCGATTTCATCCGCGTTGTACTCGCTGCCCGTATTGAAAAACCGAACGCGATCGCCCTTTTTGATTTCGCCGTTCAGAACCCGGTAATAAGCGATGATGCCACGAAAGGAATTGAAAACGGAGTCGAAGACGATGGCTTCCAAAATGTCCTCCACGCCCAGGCCCGTCTTGCCGCTCGCCGGCAAAACATCCCCGGAATCGCAACCAATCAGTTCCACGATCTGGTCCGTCACAGCTTCAGGATCTGCGCTCGGTAAGTCCATTTTATTCAGGACAGGAATGATTTCAAGGTCGTGCTCGATGGCGAGGTACAGATTAGAAATCGTCTGTGCCTCGATGCCCTGTGTCGCATCCACGATCAACAGCGCCCCCTCACAAGCGGCGATGGACCTGCTCACCTCATAACTGAAATCCACGTGCCCCGGGGTGTCAATGAGGTTGAAGATGTACTCCTGATCGCCGCTGGTGTGGCGCATTTGGATGGCGTGGCTCTTGATTGTGATGCCCCGCTCTCGCTCCAAGTCCATGTCGTCCAAGGTTTGCTCTTGGAGCTGGCGCTCATTGACTGTCCCAGTCTTCTGGAGAAGGCGGTCCGCCAAGGTGCTCTTGCCGTGATCGATGTGGGCAATGATGCAGAAGTTGCGAGTGTGCTTCATGGACAATGGCTAAAGTACGGCGGGACCGGGCCGTTTGAGGTGCAACCGACGGCCCTTATTGACGGTTTCATTTCCGTTACACCCCACGCCACAACAAAGCCATGCGTCATGTTCGACAGTGGCCGCGCGTTGCGGTATATTGCGCCCCCCGCGAGAACCAACACCATGAGAGCCTACCTCGTATCCCTTCTTTTCCTCTGCCTTTCTGCTTCCGTTGTCGCTCAAGATGCCCTGCCTGAGGACATTGATGCGCTTTACAGCAAATACGGCGGCTTCGAATTTGCCGTGATGATGATGGATCGCGACGAATGGGAAACCTACCGAAACTGGGAGGGTTATGACCAGCAGGACGTCATTGATGTCATCACAAGACACCAGAGCACCCCAGAATATTTGGCCCGAAAAGAGGCGAGAAAAGCCCAAAGGTTGAGCCGTTCAGGAGAATGTGATTGCTGGAACGAACCCGATGAGACATACACCGAGATCACGCCGGACATGCAGCAATTCACCGGTGGTGCTGGCATTGACGTAGACTATTCCCATGGGCCGCTTTCCCTGCCCTTCACCTTCAACCTGTTCGGTCAGGAGTACAACGAGTTCTACATCAACTCAAAGGGCCTCATTTCCTTCACGGAGCCCGTCATCGACTGGACTCCTGAGGAGTTTCCAGACGCCAACTACAACATCATTGCTGGATTCTGGGGCGACGCTGACTACCGATTAACAGGAGACATCTACTATCGCATTACACCCGGGGCCGTATACGTCAACTGGGTAGACGTCGGTTATTACAACAACCACGACGAACGCACCGTTAGCTATCAGATTACATTCAGTGAAGATGGCTCTGTGGCCATTGGTGAGGGAAACAACGTTCAGCTCTGCTACCAGAACATGGAGTGGGCACACGGCGACGTCGGAGGCGAAGGGGGTTGCTGCGGACCAGACCCCGCCACTGTTGGCGTCGATGTCCAAAACAACAGTGACGACTTCGTGCAATTCGGAAGGTTTAACTTCCTGGACGACTCTTACAACGGCCCTTACGGAGCTGGGCCAAACGATCAAGACGGTTGTTTTTGGCTGAACGGAAAAGACTTCTGCATCAATGTTTCAGGTGTCGACCCGAATCAGGCTCCAATTCCCACACAATCTCCGGGAAGTGGCTGTGACGACACGCTATACGTGTGCCTGAATGACACACTGGACCTCAATCTGGGCTTCTTGGCACCAGAAGAAAATCAAACCGTGAGCATCACGCTGTCCGATGTCCCCGCAGTCACCAACAATGGAACATCCGAGGAGGGTGGAATCACTTACCTCGACGCCTTCCTTGCCGGTACACCCGAAAATGTGGGCACCTACTTTCTTGAAATTACCGCTGTGGATGACGGCACCCCGGTGGGCGAAACCGTTCTCAGTTATTGGGTTGAAGTCATTGATGTAGAGTTGCCCACCCTCACCTTGGACGGCGACTTCAGCATCTGTTCTGGCCAAGAGACAACCATTACGGTCAACGATGACTACGACAGCTACGCCTGGTCTTTAGGCTGCACTGGTCCCGAATGCACCTATGCATTTGGAGGCACCTTCAACGTGACAGCCTCGATCGACGTGGGGTGCTCGGCTTCCACGGACTTCTTCATCGATCAAAGCCTGTATTTCCTTCCAGATGTGTGTGTTGAACCCAACCCGATTTGCGGCGACGACACCGCCATCGTTTCGGTCTGTGATCCCGACATGGACTCATTTGTAGAGTATGCGTGGGATGGGAATTGGAATGACGCTGGAGGAGAAATTGTGATTCCCGCTGACATGCTTGGGGACACTGCCATTGGTGCCATCCCTGGTTCATACAGAATTCTCGTAACCAACGATGACGGGTGTCAGGGGCAACGCGTCTTCAATATTGAGCAGGTGACCCAAGTGATTCCAGAGGTGACCATCCCCCCGGTGTGCGACAGCCTGTACTCGGTTCAGTTCGCTGGTGGATACACCACGCCAGACGCCGGCCCGCTGCTGGTCTACATGACGGCCTCGGACCCTACCGGTTGGGGCGGTGACAACTACCTAGAGGTGACGGTCACTGACGCAGATGGAGTAGAGTCTAGCTACACCCTGACCTCCTTTGAGGTATTCACGGCCCACACTGACATCGAAGTTTCGCTTGGTGATCAGGTCGAAATCGTGTTGGTCACGGGGCCGAACGCACCTGTAGATGACTTCAGTTTCACCGTCTACAATTGCACCACAACCAATCCACAGCCCGTGGATGACCTCCCTGCCGGAGGCGGCTTGGTCTACTCGGCCATTGCCAATTGTGAGGTCGACCCTGTAGGTGGCTCTTGGAGTGTAAGCGAGGGCAGCGGCTTCTTTTCTGATCCAACTGAATTCAACACCTTCTTTACCCCTACCAGTGGGTTGGGGCTCTATGAGGTCTGCTTCACAGACGACAACTGCGGTTACAGCGCTTGCTACCCCATGGAGACAAGCACGGCCCCAGTTGGCTCGCTCGTGGGGCCCGCAAACAGCCTCCAAGCTGACGGGACCTACCTTCTCTGTGACGGAGAAAGCGTCAACTTCTCCGTGGACACCACTTTTCAGGGCACACTCGACCCTGTCGAATGGCCTGAAGCGAGCAGCGTTTCAGGTCTGTTTGCGGAATATCAATTTGACGGATTCGATCAATACGACCTGTCCATCACCCTTAACAACCTCTGCGGAACGCTCGAGCTCCCCTTCACCATCGTCACGTCGGAACAGGGCGACCCCGAGCTAGGCGATGACATTATTGTCTGCGAAGAGGGCGTTGAAGTCATCCTCGATGGCGGACTGGATTCATCGGACGACCTCGATTTGCAATGGTCATACCAAAACCTTGACATCCCAGGAGCCGATGACCTCACACTTAGCGCTGACGAAGCGGGGGACTATTGCCTCGAAGCCACAAACGAATGCGGCACGGCTGAATCCTGCTTGGAGGTCATCATTTTCGACCCCGTACCCAATCCGCTTTCGACATATTCCCTCGGGTGCGATGGTGAAACCCAGCTGACGATTGACCCGCTAACCTCCAACGATTGGACGGTCACGTGGGATGACGGCAGTGTGGGCAACACATTTAATGCCACTTACAATCCCCACCATGAAACTTGGGTTTCTGCGGTTTTTGAAGACCCCTTGGGCTGTGCAACCGTGGAGGACAGCACCTACGTTTGGATGGGCTATCCAGTGAATCTGGGGCCTTCGTCCCCGGTTCTCCTTCCTTCAGAGACGCCCTTGTTCCTCTGCCCAGAAATCTTGAGCACCTTCGAGTTGGTGGCGAACAACGCAGTCAACTGGAATTGGACCATCGAACAACAGGGTTCGCCGGGCACCGCCGTGATCATACCCGGCCTGAACACGGATGCGGTGACCTTCACAACAGCCATGTTCGACAACCTGTTGGATTCCACCTACTACAACAACCCACTGATGCTAATCGGAACAGGCTACAATCCTTGTTCAACAGGCGGAGAGGCGTTCGAGTGGCAAGTCGAATGGGACCTG
>CAXHAW010000171.1:0-4669 GCA_964014525.1 uncultured bacterium | reverse complement strand
CTGTATCCTTCAAGCGGGGGCCATTGTGGGGGCCGATGGATTTGGCTTTGCACCGACGGATCGAGGCTACAAAAAGATTCCGCAGCTTGGAAATGTCATTCTCGGAGATGATTGTGAAATAGGAGCCGGTACCACCATTGACCGCGCTACGCTTGGGTCCACTGTACTCGGCAAGGGGGTCAAACTGGACAACCTCATCCAGGTTGCGCACAATGTGCGTATTGGAGACCACACGGTCATTGCTGCCCAAACCGGAATCGCTGGCTCAACCACAATAGGAGAGCGCTGCATGATTGGCGGACAGGTAGGCATCAATGGACACATCCATGTCGCAGATGGGAGCAAAATTGCAGCGAAAAGCGGCATCACTGCGAGTGTCATCAAACCTCACCAAACTTTGCAAGGCAATCCGGCCCGCCCCATCAAAGAACACCAGCGAGCGCAGCTCGCTTTGAGGAACATCATTCGCAAATTCGAAACCAAGCAAGACTGAACCATGTCCGAATCCGCCACCCCAGGCAGCCATGTCCACGCCGCCATTCGCAGTGACCAACAGCACACCTTGGGCAACAGCTTTGCCCTAGAAGGCATCGGCCTGCACACTGGAGAGAAGACCGCCCTGACGGTGCGGCCGGCAGACCCCAACCATGGGTACGTTTTTCAGCGCATGGACTTGGAAGGTCAACCTTGCATTCCAGCCGACTGCGATCTGGTCGTTGAGACACGGAGAGGCACGACTTTGGAAAAGGGCAATGCAAGGGTGTACACAACCGAGCACCTGCTCGCAGCCCTTCATGGGTGTGGAATCGACAACGCACATATTGAACTGGAGGGTCCTGAAGTGCCCATATTGGACGGAAGCAGCTGGCCCTTCGTGGCACACATCGAACAGGTGGGCGTCACAGAACAAAAGGCGGACCGGCATTTCCTCACACTGACTGAACCCATCACGCACAGGGCCGACGACGGGTTCGAAATCCTGGCTGTGCCCCCCACAGAAGAAGGCTTCAGGGTAACGGTCATGGTCGACTATGGAAGTCCCGTTCTGGGAACGCAGCACGCCAGCATGCGTCATTTAGATCAATTTGTACCCGACATCAGCCGGTGCCGGACCTTTGTCTTCCTCAAGGAGGTAAAGTCCCTGCTGGAGCAAGGACTGATCAAAGGTGGGGACCTCGACAATGCGATTGTGCTCGCGGATCGGACATACAGCAAAGAAGAAATCACATCGATTGCGAAACTGGTCGGCAAGGAGGAATTGGCTGCGGAAAGCGGGAAGATTGGGGTATTGAACAACACCCAGTTGCAATACGCCAACGAACCCGCTCGCCACAAGCTTTTGGACATCATCGGAGACCTTGCCCTGACGGGGTTCTTTCTCCGAGGGCACATTCTGGCCGCGAGACCCGGACACGCCGGGAATGTCTCCTTCGCAAAGCAATTGAAGCAACTGTATCGGTCTGTCGACAAGGTGCCCCACTACGACCCAAAGGAGGCGCCGCTGATGGACATTCACGACATCGAGAAACTGCTCCCCCACCGCTACCCATTCCTGTTGGTGGACAAGATCATCTCCCGCGCAGATGACAGCATTGTCGGATTGAAGAATGTCACCATGAACGAACCGTTCTTCCAAGGTCACTTTCCTGGAAACCCGGTCATGCCTGGCGTACTGCAGATTGAAGCCATGGCGCAGGTCGGGGGGATTTTCGCATTGAGCGGGGTAGACGAACCGGAAAAGTGGTCGACCTACTTCATGAAGATTGACAACGTCAGATTCAAACAGAAAGTCGTACCCGGTGACACGGTGCTGTTCCGATTGAAACTAGCCAGCCCCATCCGCAGAGGTCTGGTCCACATGACTGGAGAGGCTTTTGTAGGAGACAAATTGGTCTCCCAAGCTGAAATGCTCGCTCAGATTGTCCAAGACCGAGTGCCCAGCCCCACTTCAGCATGAACACCAATGCGTCCAACGGCATCTCCGAGATGGCGTCCGTCCACCCAGACACCCGAATTGGGGAAGGCGTAACCATCAGTCCTTTTTCTACGGTGGAAGCCGATGTTGACATTGGTCCCGGTACTTGGATTGGCCCCAACGTCACCATTTTCAGTGGATCCCGAATCGGATCGCACTGTAAAATATTTCCGGGCGCCGTCATCGCAGGCATGCCCCAGGACCTCAAGTTTGCTGGAGAGCATACCACAACAGTCATTGGGGACCACACGACCATTCGTGAATGCTGCACCATCAACCGGGGAACAACAGACCGGATGGTGACCAAGGTCGGATCCCACTGCCTGCTGATGGCGTACACCCATGTCGCTCACGACGCGATTGTCGGAGACCATTGCGTGTTGGCCAACTGCGCAAACATTGCGGGTCACGTGACCATTGAGGACTGGGTCATCCTCGAAGGAATCGTTGCGATTCAACAATTCGTCCGAATCGGAAAACACGCCTTTGTGGCAGGTGGCTCTCTGGTCCGAAAAAACATCCCCCCTTACGTCAAGGTGGCCAGGGAACCATTGAGCTACATCGGAGTCAATGCAATCGGACTCCGCCGCCGAGGATTTCCAGATGAATTTGTGCGCGCCGTCGAGGACGTCTACCGCGCTTTGTATGTCACTGGAGGAAACATGTCCCAAGCCATCAAGGTGGCCGAAATGGAATTGCCCATGAGCGATGCCAAGGAGACCATCCTGGACTTTATCAGGGCATCCGACAAGGGCATTGTCCGAGGACCTTTCTAAATGTCCAGTAACCACCCTTTGCAACTGAGAGCACACGGCCTTGGCAAGCGCCACGGAAGACAGTGGATTCTCCGCCACATCGACTTGGAGGTTGTCGCGGGTTCTGCCGTTGCCATTCTGGGCTCAAACGGCAGCGGGAAATCGAGCCTTCTCCGAATGCTCTGCGGTTTTGATGCCCCCAGCGAAGGATCCCTAGCCTGGAAGTCTCACAACCTCGCCATCCAAAGAGCTGAGCTTCCGGGACACATTGCTTACTGCGCTCCTGATCAATCTCTTATATTAGACTTAACGGTAAAGGAACACATCGAGGCCCATGGTCGCCTGAGGCAGATGCTGGGCAAGGCTGACCTTCATTCGGTCCTCAAACTGTCCATGCTCAGTGAGCACGCAGATTCTCGCGTTCGAGACTTGAGCTCAGGAATGCGACAGCGCCTCGCCCTTTCCCTCGCCTTCTGTACCGATGCATCTGCCATCTTTCTAGATGAACCCGTTTCCCACCTAGACCGAAATGGTCGAACATGGTACGTCCATCTCTTGGACGAGTGGAGGTTGGGCAGGACCCTCATTGTGGCCTCAAATCACAATAGCGAGGAATACCCCAAAACCGCAAGAAGCGTAGAATTGGGAGGCTGACCGAGAAAAGAAGGTGAAAATTAAATCGCTGTAAAACAGTGATTTAAACTCTTCTCGTCGCTTTTTTTCGGAAAATTTGAAACTGTTTTTGGCGGCGAGGCGTACAGGATTGCGAATCCACACATATCTCAAATCATGATTCGCACTTCTTTCCTCTCTTTCGCCCTTCTAGGCGCACTCCTTTCACAAACCGCAATTGCCGCCACTCCACAGGATGACATCCAGTGCAAGGTGGAACAGGACCAGGTCAACACGGCCATTTTCGTGGAGACCACAGTCACGCAGACCTACCGGGCATGCATCAAAGGCACCATCTCCACGCTCGAGGTTATCGCCAATGTTCAGTTCAATGGTGGCACCGTTGACTTGGGCATCCTCGATGGCAACATGGTTCAACGTGCATTGAAAACCTTTACGGCAGACAATTACAACGGCACGAGTCTTTTGATGAGTAACCTGTCCATCCCTGCCCTTCACGGAGATGACTTCGTCATTATGATCAAAGCTTACAATGGAGCCAGCTGCGTGATGCCCGCTACCGAAGACGCTCAGCAATTCATTGGTGAGATGCGCCTCGGAGGCGCTCCAGAAGCCAAGAACCTCAAGTTCACCGCAGGTTTCCGCGGTGCCACTCCAGACCTCGATGCCGCTGATCAAGGCCGCGGAGTGAAGGTGAACCAAACACTGGGAGCTCACGCTCGTGTGGCAGCCGGACTGGACTTGGCTGTTGAAGGAGATTGTGTCTCTGCACAGCGCAGCAGTACTGGCGTGCTCAACTTCGAAGGTGAGACCTTTGTACAGCTGTTCTCAGCCTGTGACCGCGGCCGCATTGGTCAAATCAAAATGGCCACTCCGTTCGTTGAGCCAGGTTATCAATACGAATACAGCTTGCTCCGCTTCGACAACTCAATTCTTGCCACCGGCACCTTCACCAGTGAAGATGTCATTGACGGAGAACTTCTGTTGACGTTTGACAAAGGCGCCGTGCGCAAGGATCAGAAGGTCTTGCTTAAAGTGGTTTGTCCACAGGGTGCTCGCATTGCTGTGCTTGCGAAAGGGGCCAGTGACTCCAGCTTTGGTCGTCTTTATGTGAACGGACAATCCGTCCCCTTTAATCTCGCCATGGCTGCCGGTCTGAAAGCCGCTACTGCCAGCGATGTGACCGCACAGAACGAAGGTCGTGACGACATTGAAATTGGGGCTTACCCTGTGCCATTTGGTCAGAGCTTGAGCATCACAACTGTCTCTTATACACATCTCCGAGCCCACGAGACTTCACGGAATC
>CAXHAW010000170.1:0-4674 GCA_964014525.1 uncultured bacterium | reverse complement strand
GAAGGAGTCAGCGCAAGCGAGGGCACGGCAGGTGGATTCAAAGAGGTGGTGGCCCGGATTTCGGGCGATGCGGTATTCGGCCATTTAAAATATGAGATTGGCACGCACCGGGTACAGCGGGTTCCTGCAACGGAGTCCCAGGGTCGAATCCACACGAGTGCAGCCACGGTGGCCATTTTGCCCCAGGCGGAGCATGCAGATTTTAACTTAAACCTGAAGGACGTCAGGAAGGACACCTTCCGAGCCAGTGGCGCAGGTGGCCAACACGTGAACAAGACGGAGAGTGCGGTGAGGCTGACCCATGTCCCGACAGGGGTTGTGGTGGAATGCCAAGACGGACGCTCACAGCACGCGAATTATGAGCAGGCATTGGCTGTTTTGAGAACGCGACTGTGGGAGGCGGAGGACTTGGCGCGCAGAGCAAAGGAAGCCGCGGAGCGAAAATCGCAAGTGGGCACTGGGGACCGGTCGGGGAAGATTCGGACGTACAATTATCCACAGGGTCGGGTCACCGACCACCGAATTGGATTGACAGTGCATGCCCTTGATCGTGTCCTCGGCGGGGAGTTGAATGAACTCGTGCAAGCCTTGCGCACCACCGAGCGGACCGAGCGGTTGAAACAAGCGGGGATCAAGCGTCCCGATTAACCTGAGAAGAGCGCGGAAGGGGGATACCTTCGCATCATGGACCGTCAAACGCTCATCGACACCATTCGCAGGAAGCAGTCCTTCCTTTGCGTGGGCTTGGACCCAGATCCCACAAAAATGCCTGCACATTTGGGGTCCGGTCCAGAGTCCGTCCTTGCTTTTAATCGTGCACTGATCGGGGCGACATCTGATCTCGCGGTGGCCTACAAGCCAAATGTGGCCTTCTACGAGGCCATGGGAGCCGATGGGTGGGAGGTGTTGAGACAGACGATGGAGATGATTCCACAGGGCTGCCTGCGCATCGCAGATGCCAAACGTGGTGACATTGGGAATACAGCCACCCGATATGCAAGGGCTGCCTTCGATGCATGGGGAGCGGACGCTGTCACAGTCGCCCCGTATATGGGCAGGGACAGTGTCGAGCCTTTTCTAGACTTCGAGGACAAGTGGACCATCTTGTTGGCGGCGACATCCAATCCCGGAGCGGAGGACTTTGAGTTCCACGGGGCCGAGCAGGAAACGCCATTGTGGCGGCGGGTGATCGAGGTCAGTCAGACTTACAAAGGCTCCGAACGGCTGATGTATGTGGTCGGCGCCACCCGGCCTGAGTGGTTGGCGAAAGTGCGTGCCGCGGCCCCGGAGCGGTTTCTCCTCGTGCCCGGTGTGGGTGCCCAAGGCGGCACACTCGAAGCCGTTTGTCACGCAGGATGGTCTGATTCGCTGGCTGGTGGATTGTTGGTCAATGTGGGCCGCAGCCTGATGTACGCATCGGATGGAGAGGACTTTGCTGAAGCTGCTCGAGAAGAGGCGCTTCGACTTCAGCGTGCAATGGCCTTGGAATTGGTAGCATCCCGTTAACTTCCCCTCGTGCTCTATCGGTTCAAGACATTCGGTCGGATTGCCCTGTCCCTTTCAGTGGTGGCCATGGTCATTGCCGTGGGCAGTGTGGGCTTCATGATCTTGGAGGATTACACCTTTATCGAGGCCTTCTATATGACCATGATCACGGTGAGTACTGTGGGGTTCCGGGAGGTTCATGAATTGAGTCCCAACGGGATGGTGTTCACCTCGCTGCTTATCATCTTCTCCATCGGTACCTTCGCCTACACCATATCGGCTGTGACCACGTACTTCGTGACGGGGGAATACCGAGATCTGTTCAAGGCAAGGAAATTGGAACGCAGCATCGACATCCTAAAAAACCACGTGATCGTGTGCGGCTATGGCCGTGTGGGAGAGAAGGCCTACGCCGACCTCAAGGACAAGGGGTACGAAGTGGTCATCGTGGAGAAAGACGAAGAACTGGTGGCCCAGTTGCGGGAGGGGCTTACCCCCCTCGTGATTGCGGGAGATGCCACGCGAGATGACCGCTTGATGGCTGCAGCTGTGGAGCGGGCACGGGCGGTCATTTGCACGTTGCCAAGCGATGCCGATAACCTCTACACCGTTTTGTCAGTCAGGGAGCACAACGCGAAGGCCATGCTCATTAGCCGGGCTTCTCAAGCTGCCTCAGTGGCGAAGTTGCGCAGGGCGGGAGCAGACAATGTCATCATGCCAGATACGGTGGGCGGCGCCCACATGGCATCCTTGGTGGTCAATCCAGATGTGATGGACTTCATTGACCACATTCAGATTCAAGGAAAGGACGCCATCAATCTAGAAGAGGTCGATGTCAAAGACCTGCCAAACGAATTTCGTCTGCCCACTTTGGGCCAGGTGGATGCCCGAAACCGGCTTGGCGTGAACGTCATTGGGGTCAAGACCTCAGCGGGAGAATTCATCATCAACCCCGGTCCGGAAACGCCGCTGGACAACGCCTGTAAACTATTCGTCCTCGGAAACGAAGACCAGCTGCGATTGCTCAACCGTTTGTTCGGTCTGCAAACTCCGGATGGGTCTGCGCCTTCCGAGGCGTGACCTGCGGCCTATATTGCGGCCAACGCGAACCAATCGAGATTTCATGAAACGCCTGATTGCCGCCAGCACCATGCTGACTGCCCTGTCCCTTTTTCCCCTGAATGCCTCCGCCGCTTCGGTGGACGACGCCATCAACAGTGTCATGGGGCCCATAACCGACGTCATTATCTCGGTCATTTTCTGGAGCATCCAAATTGGCGGATTCTCCGTTCCGTTCGTGCTCATCTGGCTCTTCTTCGGGGCCCTGTTTTTTACGGTGTACTTCGGCTTCATCAACATCCGCGCCTTTGGACATGCCTTGGATGTGGTTCGCGGAAAGTATGACGATCCAAGTCACCAGGGGGAGGTGTCTCATTTCCAAGCGTTGACGGCTGCTTTGAGCGGTACCGTGGGCGTAGGCAACATCGCGGGTGTGGCCGTGGCAGTTTCGCTGGGTGGCCCCGGCGCTACATTTTGGATGATCATCGCCGGCCTCTTCGGGATGAGCAGCAAGTTCATTGAGTGCACCCTCGGCTTGAAATACCGCAGGCAGAATCCCGACGGTTCGGTTTCTGGTGGCCCCATGTACTATCTGCGGGACGGATTGGCCAAAAAGGGCAATGCCAGACTGGGAAAGGTGTTGGCTGCATTGTTTGCCGTTGCCTGCATTGGAGGTTCCTTTGGTGGTGGAAACATGGTTCAAATCAACCAGGCCACCCAGCAGTTGATCGCCGTGACAGGTGGTGAATCCAGTTTCCTCTATGGGCAGGGTTGGATATTCGGAACCCTCATGGCCCTTGTGGTGGGTGTTGTCATCCTTGGTGGCATCAAGTCCATTGCGAAAGTGACGGACAAAATCGTGCCGTTTATGGTTGGCATCTATATCGTGGGCGCCCTTTGGGTCATCCTGACCAACCTCGGCGCGGTTCCAACGGCAATGGGGCGCATCATCAGTGGAGCCTTTGATACGGATGCCATGTATGGGGGCCTGGTCGGTGTCCTCATCCAGGGGATTCGCCGTGCGGCATTCTCCAATGAGGCGGGAATTGGATCGGCCTCCATTGCGCACAGTGCGGCAAAGACCGATGAACCCGTTAGTGAGGGCATCGTGGCATTGCTTGAGCCATTCATCGATACGGTGGTGATTTGCACGATGACGGCACTGGTCATTGTCATTACCGATTACGGCCAATTTGACGCGGTGACGGTTCTTGGAAATGCAAAGGCCGGTTCTCTCGATGCCATTGGATTGACGTCCAGCAGTTTCGAACAGAGCATCAGCTGGTTTCCGACAGTCCTTTCTCTTGCGGTGATTCTCTTCGCACTGTCCACGATGATTTCATGGAGCTACTACGGCCTCAAGGCTTGGACCTACTTGTTCGGAGAAACGAGGGCAGCGGACCTCAGTTATAAGGCGGTGTTCTGTCTGTTCGTCGTCGTGGGAAGCGCGATCAGCGCCAAAAGCGTTTTCGACTTCGGTGATGCCATGATTTTTGCCATGTGTTTCCCCAATGTGCTTGGCCTTTACTTTTTGGCCGGTGAGGTCAAGGGAGACTTGTCGGGCTATTTGGGTCGAGTCAAGTCTGGTGAAATCAAGCGCTACGACTGAGTCCCTTTCGTCCCACATCTTCTAATAGCCCTCCGCTTCGGGAAGAGCGCATGGGGGCGTGGCTGCTTGGTCTTCTCCTCATGGCATGGGGAGGCACAGAGGCGTGGTGGGCTTCCATGGCCAGTCGGACTGAACCCATTGGCATCACTGAATTACTCGATGCCTTGTGGTGGCTGCCAGTGGAAGGGGGGCATGTGGATGCGGAATGGCCCGAAGGCGATGATGTGAGTGACACAGGGCCGGTTCTTGTCGACGATTTGGACTCTGGGGGTTGGGTTGGATTGGGCCTCAGCCCAAGGCAGGCTGCTTCAGCCATACGCTACCGAAATGCTGTCGGTGGATTTAGAGACCGGAGCGTGTTTGAAAGGATGCGTGTTCTTCCTCAGGGATGGTTGGAGCGTCATTCGGACAGGTTGGTGTTCTCAGAGCCTTCCTCGGGTTTAGAAAAGAACCCTGAGGAGAAGCCCGTTCCGCGGCAGATGAGGTTCGATGGGGAAGTGGGTTCGCCGAAGCGCCCATCG
>CAXHAW010000169.1:0-4684 GCA_964014525.1 uncultured bacterium | reverse complement strand
ACCAACGTCAATTCTTGAGAACCCCGGATTCCTATGCCCTCCCCCTCAGACAGAGCCGCACAACCGGGCTATTTTGCGTTGCGTTGAACCACCACGATGAAGATTGGAATCCTCCGAGAAGGAAAAGTGCCCCCTGACCAAAGGGTCCCCCTCACACCCGAACAATGTGCCGCTGTGCTGGAACAGTTCCCCTATGCGGAGTTGGCCGTGCAGACCAGTGACGTGCGCCGGATTGCCGACGCTGAGTACACAGAAGCCGGCGTTCAATTGCAGGAGGACCTGAGCGATTGCGATGTCCTGTTTGGCGTGAAGGAGGTTCCTGTGGACCAATTGATCCCGGACAAGACGTACTTCTTCTTTTCGCACACCTACAAGCTGCAGCCTTACAACGCCAAGCTGCTGCGCGCGTGCATCGACAACCGCGTGCGCCTCATCGACTACGAACTGCTCAAGCGGCCAGGAGGACAGCGCATCATCGGGTTTGGTCGCTATGCAGGCGTCGTGGGGACCTACAATGCATTTCGCACACATGGTGCGCACCACGGAACCTACGATTTGCCCCGTGCCATTGACTGCGCAGACCGCAAAGAGATGGAGGGACACCTGTCCAAGGTCAACCTCAACCCCACCACCAAAATCGCCCTGACCGGCCGCGGCAGGGTCGGCAATGGCGCTCGCGAAATTCTGGAGGCCATGCGCATCCGAGAGGTCCACCCCGTGGACTACCTCAGAGAAGACTTCGGAGAGCCCGTGTTTACCCACTTGGATCTAGAAGACTACAACCGCCGGAAGAGCGATGGCGGGTTCGATTTCCAAGAGTTCTGCGAAGACCCGATCGATTACGAGAGCACCTTTATGGCATTCGCACGGTCTACGGACTTGTTTGTCGCGGGACACTTTTGGTCTGAAGGTTCGCCTTTCCTGTATACCCGAGAGGATGTGAGGGACGAAGACTGGCGGATTTCAGTGGTCGCCGACATCAGCTGCGACATCGATGGACCGGTGGCCTCCACCATTGAACCCAGCACCATCGCCGACCCCATGTATGGTTACGACCCCATCAAAGAAGCGCGCGTTCCATTCCGATCAGCGGGCTCAATCGGCGTGATGGCGGTGGACAACCTCCCCTGCGAATTGCCCCGAGACGCGAGCGCTGACTTTGGGGCCACCCTGCTCCAACACATCATCCCCCTCGTCCTCGAGGGCGATGGGCAAGGCATCTTGCAAGGGGCGTCGGAAACGACATTGGACGGAACCCTCTCTCCCGCCTTCGCCTACCTCTCTGAATACGCTGGACTTACTGGGAAATAAACCGATACGTTAGGGTACCCGCTTGTCTGCGGGGCGCATCGGCCCGAGATTGAAAGCGGCACTTGCGGACGCTATGAAGGGCCTCTGCCTCCAAGCAGATCGACATGGCTTCGCCCCCTTCCGAAGCAATGGACATCACCGATGTCTCCAAAACATCTCCACCGGGAGAAACGACGATGGTCAACCGCACCACGCCGCCACCTTCGCACCGGTACCCCGGGATGTCCAAGTTCAGTGCTTTGCGGCCCTCCAAATCATATTCCGCCGTGACCTTTCCTGCGACGCGCTCGTTCCAACCGTCGTAGCGCTCAATGGGCGAGTCCTCCCGTTCCGGTCGAGAAACCCCTCCATTGTCAGCGCCCTCGCGGCCGTCCGCCAGCGCATCAAAAGCGGCTTGCTCAAAGGCCCGCAACTCAGCCTCAACCTCCTCTGACATGGCGGCCTCATCGGCGCGTGAACTTCGCGTTTCCTCTTCAATTCGGGCATTCCTGTCAGCGGAAACATTGGAAATTCTGTCCTGCATCCGGGCCTCAAGCCTCTCCCGCACCGCTTCCTCCATGGTCCGGGTCTCAGCCGTCTCGAAATCCACAAAGTCCACAGCAGCGTAGGATTGTACTTGCGGGTCTGGAATGCGCCCCCAGTGCTCGAGAATTCCCAAGGCCAACACATGAACCAACAGTGCCGCGATGGCAGCGCGCCATGCAACATGTTCCTTTCGCGCCATCGGGCCTCTGGGCTGATCTTTGGTCGACATGGACAGGATTCGTCTACAAAATAACGGGTGCCGACGCGCGTTGAACACATACTTCGTACCTTTCTTGCAACAAACGACGACATGAAGCACATTTTCCTCCTCGGCGCACTGTTCCTCTTCGGCGCCACCGCATCAGCCCAAAGCTGTACCGGATCTTCTGATAAGAAGGCCAAGACCGAATGCACCAAGGGCAAGTCCTCCTGCTGCTCAGGCAAAGCCGCCTCCTGCACCGACTCGAAGTCCAAGAAAGGAAAGGCCAAGAAGAACAAAGGAAAAGAGAGAGCCAAGGATCAAATGGCCATGACCCGCCCCGAACAGAAGGCGGATAAGAAAGCCAAAATGAGCCCTGCCAAGAACTGATTCCAAAACCATTTGGAAATAAAAAGGCCCGCCAAGTGCGGGCCTTCTTATTTTTCGGGGTGCCCAAATCACTTCTGGCAGCCCTTTTGATTCTCCCCGTGGGAATCCACGCCCAGTTCTCCATCCTCGAGGACGCCGTCGCTTTGTCCGCCGATTGCATTCAATTGACAACCACGGCCGCCAGCCAACGCGGCGCAGCCTGGGCCGAATGTCCTTTGGATATAACGCACCCTTTTTCCATCGAGTTGACCGTGTTCTTGGGCACGAACAATGGAGGTGCTGACGGAATCGCTTGGGTCATGCAACAAATTGGCCCCAATGCCCCGACCACCTTCAACGGGGGCAACATGGGCTACGGAAATTACAATGCCACCGGTTTCATTGACCCCATTTTCGACCCCTCACTGGTGGTCGAATTTGACACTTGGCTCAACGGAAACATGGGGGATCCCTCCTATGACCACGTGGCACTTCAAAGGGATGGAACCCACGACCACACAAGCCCAAACTGTCTTGCCGGCGCGCCGCCAAACTCAATTCAAGCCAGCCCCACCAATGCCAATATTGAAGATGGGATGGACCACAGCGTCCTCCTAGAGTGGACCCCGGAGACCCAACTGTTTCGCATGGAGTTTGATGGAGCAGAGCGATTTGTAGTGTCTGTGGACTTAATCGGCGACGTATTTGCAGGCAACAGCCAAGTCTGGTGGGGATTCACGGGGAGCACAGGTGCAGCCACCAACGTGCAGTCCTTTTGTCTCATTAACGTAGACAACCCAACCGATATCAACGACCTAGAACTGACGCCACCTCCCCCCTATGCCGTCTGTCCCGGCGAAACCATCGACATCACCGCTTCGGTCCCCTCTGGTAACATCGCATGGGCTTCCACGGGAAATTCCGACCTGACCGCTGGAGCTGGTGAGCACATCCTCGAAGGGAGTTCTAATGGTTGTCCGCAATCAGAATCAATCACCGTTGCCGCACTCCCCACCCCCAACCTGAGCACGGACACGGACATTTCCGTCTGCGACGGTGAGTCAACTGTGCTCACAGCACAGGCCGCTCCAGGCACTGATTTGGACTGGGACGGAACAGGACAAAACTCACTCACTGTATCAGGTGGAGGGGTCTATGAAGTCACAGGATTGCTTGGAACCTGTGCCGAATCTGCCGTGGTCACTGTGCAAGAGCAGGCCTCCCCCGTTTTGACAGTGAACCCTGGCCCCTCTATAGAACTCTGCAATGGAGAAACGGTGACCGTGGCGGCCACCGCGGACATCGCAGCCACCATTGAATGGACGGTCAACAACAGTCCCGTTAGCGGAAACACCATCGACGTGACAACCGCTTTGCTCGCTCAAGCCACCGCCATCGCCGGCGGATGTCAGGGCAATACGGTCACCCTCGACGTCGACGTCCTGCCACTTCCTTCCGCGGAACTATCGGCCTTTCCCACCGAACTGTGTTGGAACACCACCGGTCTAGTCACAGCCTTGACCAACACCGGCTCAAGCGTAACCGAATGGACACTTCCCAGTGGCACCACGGCCCCAAACCAAGCCGGCCCGGGACTCTACACAGCCCAACTTCTAGGTGCCAATGGATGCACTTCCTCAGCCTCTCTCGCACTCAACCAACTTCCCCCGATCAACTGGTCAATCTCGAGTCCACTCGGCGTTTGCAACAACAACGAAGCCATCCTCAGTGTCACTGGAAACCATCAATCCATCATGTGGTCCACGGGTGATACCGAAAACTCAATCGAACTGACAACAGACGATGGCCCGGGGCCGTTTGAAGTTGCAGTTACACTCGAAGGCTGCACCGAAACCGATCAAGTCAGTATAGAATGGTGGCCCGTGCCCGTCATCGGTCCCCTTCCAGACACAGTCATTCATTGCGTGCTAGATCAGCCTGAGGTCTGGAACTGGCCCGCCCAAGCTGATGACGCCATCGGATGGTGGGTATGGACCATCAATGACAACGTCACAACAGGCGGTCCTGCATGGGACACAGAAGGCGACTTCACGATTCGGGTCTTCGACAGCATGACGGACTGCCAAGACTCCACCTCCATTTTCGTCAACGTTTGGCCCAATCTCGAGGTATCAGCAATACCGATGCAAAGCATCGTTTGCTGGGGAGAAGAGACCGACGTATTCGGAGAACTCAACGCCGTAGGAGGCACCAACCTTGATGAAATCCCATACACCCTCACCTGGTCAGAACCGGACATCGACGGCCTCAATCCCACCC
>CAXHAW010000168.1:0-4689 GCA_964014525.1 uncultured bacterium | reverse complement strand
ACACAGGTAGGATCGTCGGCAGCGTCAGATGTGTATAAGAGACAGATGTAACCGCGGGGGCGACCCGTTAGTTGGCAACGGTTGTGCAGACGCACGGGAGAAGAGTTCTTGGGGAGCTTTTGTAGGGCGTCCCAATCTCCTGCCTCCTTCAACGCTTTGCGCTTGGCGGCATAACGGGCGACGAGGCGCTCACGCTTGCGCTCTCGCGCTTTCATGGATTCCTTGGCCATATCGTATCAGTTCTTCTTGAAGGGGAAACCGAATGCCACGAGCAGCTCTTTGGCTTCCTCGTTGGTGCGGGCATTGGTGACAATGGTGATGTGCATCCCGTTGAGGTGCTTCACCTTGTCGAGGTCGATCTCCGGGAAAATGATTTGCTCCTGAATACCGAAGCTAAAGTTGCCTCGTCCGTCAAATCCAGACACCTTGATGCCTTGGAAGTCACGGGTACGGGGAAGAGAGACGTGAATCAAGCGGTCGAGGAACTCATACATCCTCTCACGGCGCAAGGTCACACGAGCGCCAACCGGCATGCCCTTCCTCAACTTGAAGTTCGACACGTCTTTGGTGGAGTAGGTGGTCACTGCCTTTTGGCCTGTGATCATGGCGAGCTCTTCCAGGGCACCGTCAATGATTTTCCGGTCCGAAATGGCCTTTCCAAGTCCTTGATTGAGACAAATCTTCTCAATCTTCGGCACCTGCATGGTGCTCTTGTATTCGAAGCGCTCCTGGAGCTTGGGCACGACTTCGTCGTCGTACTGCTTCTTGAGTCGGGGTACGTAGCTCATCAGTTCAGCGATTGGTCTGATTTCTTGCTGTAGCGGACCAACTTCCCATCGTCTCCGCGGCGGCGGCCGATGCGTGTGGCATTGCCATCACCATCGACGACCATCACATTGGAGATGTGAATTGGTGCTTCCTTCTTTTCAATGCCACCCTGTGGGTTGGCTGGGCTGGGCTTGACGTGCTTTGTCACCATGTTGACGTTCTCCACGAGGACACGGTCCTCCTTGCGAAGAACATGAACAACGGTTCCTGTCTTCCCCTTGTTTCCGCCTGCGATCACCTTCACGGTGTCGCCCTTTCTGATCTTGACGCGCTTGTACATGATGGCTGGCATTCAGAGCACCTCGGGTGCGAGCGAAACGATTTTCATGAAGTCCTTCTCTCGAAGCTCACGGGCCACCGGCCCGAAGATTCGCGTTCCGCGGATTTCTCCGCCTTCGTTGAGCAGGACGCAGGCGTTGTCATCGAAACGGATGTAGGATCCGTCGGGACGACGCACTGATTTTTTGGTCCGAACGATAACGGCTTTACTGACCGTGCCCTTCTTGACACCGCCATTTGGGGCAGCGTCCTTAACGGTCACGACCACCTTATCACCGATGCTGGCATAGCGCCGACGCGTGCCACCGAGCACGCGGATGCACAACACTTCACGTGCTCCACTGTTGTCGGCAACCGCCATCCGGGATTCTTGCTGGATCATGGCTCTTTTTCTTTCTATTCAGGGCCTTTGGATTACTTGGCCCGCTCGACCACCTCTACGAGGCGCCAGCATTTGTTCTTACTCAAAGGACGTGTCTCCATGATGCGCACCGTATCCCCGATGCCGCAGGTGTCCTGCTCATCGTGTGCGGTGAACTTCCGGGTGCGCTTCACGAACTTGGAGTACTTCGGGTGCTTCTCCTTGTACTCGACCGTCACCGTGATGGTCTTCTGCATCTTGTTCGAGGTGACGATGCCCTGGCGAACCTTTCTCAGGTTTCGCTTGTCCTCGGCCTGCTCTGTTGCTGTCTGCTCCGCGGTCATGACTTCTGTTCTTCTACTTTGGCGTTTTTACGCGCATTCAATTCGGTCAGCATTCGGGCAATGTCCCGGCGCTTCTGCTGCAATTGAAAGGGGCTCTCCAAACCGGCAATGGCGTGGTTAAACCGGAGCTTTTGCAATGCTTCGCGGTCTGCTGCGATGCGCTCCTTTAGGTCGAGGTCACTGAGACCGGTGATTTCACTCATCTTCATCTGTTCCTCGGATTAAGCATCGTAACGGGCGACGAACTTGCAACGGACCGAAAGCTTTTGAGCTCCGAGACGAAGCGCCTCTTGGGCCACATCTGCCGGTACACCGTCCACCTCAAAGAGAACACGGCCTGGCTTGACTGGAGCCACCCAATGGCTCACAGCACCCTTACCCTTACCCATACGCACCTCGAGCGGCTTGCTCGTGATTGGCTTGTCAGGGAAAATTCGAATCCACACTTGACCCTCACGCTTCATGAAGCGGTTGATGGCAATACGAGCGGACTCGATTTGACGTGAGGTAATGAACCCCATGTCTGTGGTTTTGATGGCAAAGGTGCCATACGCGATGCTGCTGCCGCGTTGGGCCAGACCGCGCACGCGGCCCTTTTGCATCTTTCTGTATTTCGTTCGTTTCGGCTGAAGCATGGTTTCTGGCTTTAGCTGCGGGGTTCACGGCGACGGCGACGGCGCTCAGGACGGTCGCCTCCACGACCTCCACGGTTGCCACGCTTGTCATCCTTGCCTGGTTCGGCTGGGCTGAGGTCTGGCTTTCCGTAGACTTCACCACGGAAAACCCACACTTTCACGCCAATTCGGCCGTATGTGGTGTGCGCCTCAACCAAAGCATAGTCGATGTCTGCGCGGAAGGTGTGCAGCGGCACACGTCCTTCCATAAAGGTTTCCGAACGGGCAATCTCTGCACCGTTGAGTCGCCCTGCAATGCCAATCTTGATTCCCTCGGCTCCCATGCGCATGGAACTCGCAATGGACATCTTGATGGCACGGCGGTAGCTGATTCTCGCTTCAAGCTGGCGTGCAACGCTTTCTGCCACAAGGCGGGCGTCGAGCTCTGGACGCTTGATTTCGAAGATGTTGATCTGGATTTCCTTGCGGGTGAGCTTCTTGAGCTCCTCGCGCAACTTGTCAACCTCTTGGCCCCCCTTGCCGATAATGACACCGGGACGGGCTGTATGGATGGTGACGGTGACCAACTTCATCGTCCGCTCAATGACCACACGGGACATGCTGGCCTTGACCAAACGTGCACGGAGGTATTTCCGGATTTTGTCGTCTTCGACAATCTTGTCGACATAGTTCTTTCCTCCATACCAATTGGAGTCCCAGCCCTTGATGAATCCAAGGCGGTTGCCGGTGGGGTGTGTCTTCTGTCCCATTACTTCTTCAGGCTATCGACGATGATGGTCACGTGGTTGGAGCGCTTCCGGATGCGGTGGGCGCGGCCCTGCGGGGCTGGCTGAATGCGCTTGAGCATTCTGGCGCTGTCCACCTTGACCTCACTCACGTAGAGTCCGGCCTCCTCGGCGCGGCTGCCTTCGTTCTTCTCTTCCCAGTTGGCGATGGCCGAACGAAGAAGCTTTTCCATGCGACCACTGGCCTCTTTGGAACTGAACTTCAGGATATTCAAGGCACTGACTACATCCTGACCGCGGATGATGTCCGCCACAAGGCGCATCTTCCGAGGAGAGGTAGGGCAATCATTCAGCTTGGCGATGGCTGTCTTCGACATCACCTCCTTGCGTGCTTCTGCTGCGTTTCTTTTACGGGCTCCCATGATAATCGTGATTCCGGACGTCAACGACGTCCCTTGTCTTTCCTATTGTCCGCGTGTCCACGGAAGGTGCGGGTCGGGGAGAACTCGCCGAGCTTGTGGCCCACCATGTTCTCGGTGACAAACACCGGGATGAACTGACGGCCGTTGTGCACGGCGATGGTCAAGCCGACAAATTCCGGCGTAATCATGCTTGCGCGGCTCCAGGTCTTGATGACCGACTTCTTGCCGCTTTCCTGCATGGCCTCTACACGCTGCACGAGCTTGTAGTGGACGAAGGGGGGTTTTTTGAGCGAACGTGCCATGACTTATTTCTTACGGCGTTCGATGATATACTTGGACGAATGCTTGCGCTTGTTTCGGGTCTTGAAACCCTTGGCTGGTATGCCATTGCGGCTGCGCGGATGACCGCCGGCATTTCTGCCCTCACCACCACCCATTGGGTGATCGATTGGGTTCATAACCACACCACGGACGCGCGGACGGCGACCCAACCAACGGCTGCGACCGGCCTTACCGGACACCTGTTGATTGTGCTCACTGTTTCCAACGCTACCAATGGTTGCCAAACATGTGGTCAGGATCATGCGAACCTCTCCACTCGGCAGGGCAATGATGGCATACTTGCCATCACGGGCCTTCAACTGGGCGGAGGATCCGGCGGAACGGGCAATGTTCGCCCCTCTGCCAGGATGCAGCTCGATGTTGTGAATCATCGTTCCGAGTGGAATGTTTGCGAGTAAAAGCGCATTGCCCACTTCTGGAGCTGCCTTCTCACCACTCATTATTTTTTGTCCTACCTGCAGGCCTTCCGGTGCAATGATGTACCGCTTGTCCCCGTCAGTGTATTCCACGAGAGCGATTCGTGCGCTGCGATTCGGATCGTACTCGATGGTGAGCACTTCTGCGGCAATGCCGTGCTTGTTCCGCTTGAAGTCGATCACGCGGTACATCCGCTTGTGACCGCCACCGCGGTAACGCATGGTCATCTTTCCGTCGTTGTTCCGGCCACCGCGCTTCTTGAGCGGCTCCAGCAACGGCTTATGTGGCTTGTCGGTCGTGATGCTGTCAAACTTTGACAACACCTTGTGCCGCATG
>CAXHAW010000167.1:0-4707 GCA_964014525.1 uncultured bacterium | reverse complement strand
CCTCAATTTCATTGCAGCCGGAGAATGCAAAAGAGCCAAAAACAATCAGCACAAGGCTGCAGAGGGCGCGGAGTGGGTTCATCGATTTCATATTTTCGAAGTCTCGTCTTTAATGGGGATGTCCTCAATTGCAGGCGTACAAATAACGCAAAATCCATTCGATGGTTGTTTCCACACTCCGCTGCACCGCACTTGCGGCCTTTCTCGTCCTCACTTCTTCGTTGTCTGCGCTTGCGCAAGATGGTGAAGATCGTTCGCGTGTCAGCATCGAGACCTCCCTGGGTACTATCGTGATCGAGCTCTACAATGAGACCCCGAAACACCGCGACAACTTCCTGAAACTGGCAGGAGAGGGTTTCTATGACGGCACCCTCTTCCACCGGGTCATAGGGGGATTCATGGCCCAAGGCGGTGATCCGCAATCCAAGGATGCCGCACCGGGTGCGCGCCTGGGAACGGGAGGTCCGGGCTACACCATCGAATCTGAAATAGACCCTGCCTTTGTGCACGTGAAGGGAGCCCTTGCTGCCGCCCGTCAGGGCGACCAAGGGAACCCACAACGGCGGAGCAGTGGGAGCCAGTTTTATATTGTTCAGGGCCGAGATGTGACGCCGCAGACATTGCAGAGCATCGTCCGGAGCAACAGCGGCCATTCATACACGGCCGATCAAATTGCTGCATATGTCGAACTCGGGGGCACACCCCATCTCGACATGCAGTACACCGTCTTTGGTCAGGTGGTCGAAGGCCTTGACGTGGTGGATGCGATCTGCGCCGTTCAGGTAGACCGTTTCACTCGGCCCGTGGAGGACTTGAAGATGACCATGGCGATTCTCGACTGATGGCCACTCTCGATCAAGCCGAGCTGGACCGGCTTTTGGCGGAGGCCAGAGCACAAGTCCTTGACGATGCGGAGAAGCTGGAGGCCTTCCGGATTGCACATTTCGGGAGACAGGGTCTGCTCAAGGACCTCAACGAGCGATTTCGTGAAGTTCCCGGTCCCGAGAAGCGGGAGATGGGTCAGGCGCTCAATGCCTTCAAGCAATCCCTGCAGTCCTGTTTTGATGGTGCCAAGGCAGCTCTGACTGCGCAAGAAGACGCGTCTTCAAGTGGTGAAGACCACACGCGACCCAGTGGTGAGGTGCCGCTTGGGTCACACCATCCGATTCAGATCGTACGGCGGGAGATTTTGTCCATTTTCGACCGCATGGGGTTTGCTGTGGCGGATGGTCCGGAAATCGAGGACGATTGGCACGTGTTCTCAGGGTTGAACTTTCCCGAAGAACACCCTGCGCGGGACATGCAGGATACATTCTTCATCCAACGCAATCCAGACCTTCTGCTTCGCACGCACACGAGTTCGGTCCAGGTTCGAGAGATGCAAAAACGACAGCCTCCTTTGCGGATTGTCATGCCGGGTCGGGTGTTTCGAAACGAGGCGATCAGTGCGAGGGCGCATTGTATTTTCCACCAAATCGAGGGGCTCTATATCGACAGGGATGTGAGTTTTGCTGATCTGAAGCAGACCCTTTTGATGTTCGCCGAGCAGTTCTTCGGTGCCGGTACCCGGATCCGGTTGCGGCCGAGTTATTTCCCATTCACAGAGCCGAGCGCAGAGATGGATGTGTACTGGGGACTCGAAACGGAGGTCGACAAGCGCATTACCAAAGGCACGGGTTGGTTGGAAATCATGGGTTGTGGAATGGTCGACCCCGCCGTTTTGGAGGCGTCGGGAATCGACTCAAACGAATTTTCCGGGTTCGCATTTGGCATGGGGATCGAGCGGATTGCCATGCTCAAGTGGCAGATTGGCGATTTGCGGGCCTTCTTCGAGAACGATGTTCGGTTCTTAGAGCAGTTCACACCTGCCTGCTGACCCCAGTTTCAGGACCATTCCATAACGGTGTCCCGGTTTTCCACGGGGACGAGAGAATTCCTCGCTTGGTCCACCGGCTATTGGAGGTTGCTCCGGAGTAGCTTGCTGCCAATGCTTCGGCGCGCACTTTGCTTTGCTTTCCTGTTTCCTGCGATGGTGGTTCTAGCCTCCATTGGGCCTGTGGACATTTGGCTGGGGAAGTCTGATTCACTGCGCGAATTGGGGCAGGATGCAGCGTCTCTGGATTTTTTGCGTTCTGCCCAGCATGAGTTTGAAGACGAAGGCGACCCTTGTTCGGCAGCGCTTCTCGCGGGAAGAAGGGCCCAAATCCATCTGGATTGGAAGAATCCGCTTCATGCAGATGCAGCCTTGACCGAGGCTGTTGGCTTCTCTCTTCAGTGTCCCGATCTGGCTGATCAACGGGTGGGTTGGCGTTTGTCTCTTGCCCAAGCCAATCTCGAGCAGGGAAAGCGGGCGAAAGCGAGAAATCTCCTTGTGGGATTGGCGAAAATGACGGAGTCCGAAGCCATTTCCAATGTCAGGAAAGGGCTGGCATTAGAGGCAATGGACAGGCTTGCAGAGATGGCATTTGAGGAAGGGGCCTATGAAGAAGCGGAAACAGACCACCTATCGAGGGCGTCGGCGTTGCTCGAGTTGGGCCGCAGAGAATCTGCTGTGACTGCCCTAGGTTGGGCGGCAGTATGTCGTTCCCTCGCGCATCCGGAAGGCGTTCCGGATTATTGGGCTTCCATCCCAGAGAATGCAGGTTGGCAAGCAATTCCAATTCAAGAAAGGGTCATACAGTGCATCGGTTGGGGGCGCATATTGCTCGAGGGCAAAGCAACCAACGCATTTGATGCGATGAGCGGTTGGCCATGTACACGTGCTTTGGCTGAGGGCCATGAAACGGTGTCTTCCGAATGGAATGCGCGCTGGGGGCTCTTGCAGGCCAGCAGGTGGAAGCGGCGTCCGACGCAGGCCCTTGCGGCCTCTCTTCATGCGGAGTTGGCAGCCCGAGAAATCGAGGAGGCTGATGTGCGCGAGACGCTGTTGGTCGAGGCGCTTCGCATCCGATCCAAACTTCTGGCAGCCACAGGAGCCAATGGTCCAGCGTATTTGGCCTTGGCGGAGGCAGACAGTGTGTCCCGAGCCATGCTTCGTGCTGAGCGGGCGCGGACTGGTCTGTTTGAGAGTGAACCTTGGTTGGCGGCCATCGGGGACGCACGAACTGCGATGGAGGCACAGAAGGCAGAGCATTGGCAATGGGCGGCAGTCGGAGCTGCTGCCTTGAGCCTTCTCCTCATGGGTTGGCTCTTGCGCGCCAGATTGCGCGCGGGAAAGGCGCACCGGCGGTTGCGGCATCTGCAGCAGCAGTGGCTTCCGGGAAAGCAGCATCAAATCGACGCACTCGCCTTGAGCGGGCATCGCATTGCCCAACTCGCGGGAGGACTCGCCCTTCCAGCTGAGATGCAGCGCGAATTGGCGGATTTCGGAAGGCTGACAGCCCTGTGTTCCCAAGAGATGGAGCACCAACCCATCGATTTGGAGGGGCTTTGTTCTGCCTTGGCAGAAAAGCGCTCACACACGGGTCATCTCGACTGGTCCACCCGGGAGGACATGCCCTTCTGCGGAGACAGGCGTCATGTGGGGGACTTTCTTCAAGTGCTGTTGGATGGGGTTGGCCAAGGGCCATGCCGAATGGCCCTGAGCAGTGGTCCTGACGGTTTAATCGTCGAGCTGGATGGCTTCACCGACAAAGGATGGTGGCGGCAGGCCATGAGCCTGTTCGCAGGGGATGCAAAAGCGTCCCATTGGTCCATGGTCCGCATGCGGTGTGATCGCCTGGGCGGAAAGCTGAATTTGGATTGCGATGCTTCGGGTGCCCGCAGGCTTCAGGTGTCCCTTCCAGTTTACTCTGCGTAGACAACCTGCGTGAGAACCTGACCCACCACGCCGAGGACATTGGGATCGATGGCGTCGAGGTTGTCTCCATGGGTGTGGTGATGAGCGAAATACCCCATCATGCGGGTGTCCAAATGGTAATGAACGATGTTGGCGGACGGAATGCCAGCCATTTGACTCACAAACAGATTGTCATCAATGGTTTGGGGGGTTACCCGGTTTCGAAACAGGTCGCCATGCCCCATTCGCCTTGCTGTACCCCAGACCTTATCGACCACATTGGGAGCGAGGGCCATCGAAGTGCCTTCGCGGTGGAACACCGCCCCGCGTGCCCCCACCATGTCGAGTAAGATGCCATACCGTGCCCGGTAGCCTGGAACGTGCGGTTTACGGGACCAATACTGAGACCCAAGGCACCAGTCGGTATAGTCTTGGTCCCGGTTGGGCAGCCATTCTGGTTCTCCGTAGTCTTCTGCGTCAAAGAATGCGATGTCGACACCGACATTGGGCAAACTGTCTCCAATTAACCGAGCAAGTTCTAGGAGAACACCGACTCCAGAACCACCATCGTTGGCACCGTCGATGGGCTGATCGGTTCGGACGGAATCCTTATCGGCATAAGGACGGGTATCCCAGTGGGCATAAAGGAGCACCCGCCTCCGGACTTCGGGACGAAAGGCGCCAAAGATGTTTTGGATGTCCAGAACTGTTCCGTCATAGGCCGTGACCCGACCGGTTTGGACCGTCACGTCGGCTCCATATTGTTCCAAGGTGCTGGCCAGCCAATTCGCGCAGGATTGGTGTCCCGATGAGTTGGGAACACGGGGCCCGAAATCAACCTGACGGGCGACATGGCGGTACGCACTGTCACCCGAGAACGTTGGAGTTTTGACCAAAGGCCGTTCGGCTGGTGGCGGCGCTGCCGTTTT
>CAXHAW010000166.1:0-4710 GCA_964014525.1 uncultured bacterium | reverse complement strand
GATTCCGTGAAGTCTCGTGGGCTCGGAGATGTGTATAAGAGACAGATCCCCGAATATGGTCGGGTCGTGCACGAGATGGTGGCCCATTGCATTGCAATCGAAGAACGAGACGAGCGCAACAAATGTGCCGCTGCCATTGTGAGTGTCATGCGAACCCTCGTCCCGGGCTCCAAGGAAATGACCGACCACGAGGAAAAGCTTTGGGGCCATTTGTATGTCATGGCCGATTGGAAATTGGACATTGACGGCCCATTTCCGCCTCCTGCGCGACCAGAGGAAGACCCCGGCCCCGAGAAGTTGGCCTACACTCAAATTGGGAAGCGCCCCTCTTTTTATGGCCGGATCGTGGAGGACCTCATTGCCAAGGCCATTGCAATGCCGGAAGGGGAGGAACGCGCTGCGCTGTCCATGATGATCGCCAACCTGCTGAAGCGACAATACCTCACTTGGAACAAGGGCGCTGTCGAGGACGCTTTGATTCGAGCCCAATTGCGCGAAATGTCGGGAGAGGCCTTGGATGTGCCGGCGGAGAAGGAATTGGTTTCCTCAAGCGAGATTCTGAAGAGCAAGCGGAAGACGTCCAACAATTTCCGCAACCGCGGCAAGCGCAAGCGCTGAATCCCGGGCTGTTCGATCGCAGGGTCGGGCCTCCATAAACTGTTGTCGAAAACAACCCTTTGACGGGGTCATTGGCGCCTTCCCTTGCACCACCTTGGGGGCCAAACCTCTGACCTAGCCATGGGCACTTTTGTCATCGAAGGAGGGCATCCCCTCAACGGATCCATCACGCCGCAGGGCGCGAAAAACGAGGCACTCCAAGTGGTGTGCGCTGTGCTTCTTACCTCCGAACCTGTCACGATTTCAAACCTTCCGGACATCGTGGATGTCAACCGCTTGATTGACCTCCTGTCTTCGATGGGCGTGAAGGTTGAAAAACGCGACGCCGGCACGTTCCGATTCCAGGCTGACGATGTGAATCTAGACTATCTCGAGAGCCCTGATTTTAGAGAGAAAGGTGGCGGTTTGCGGGGCAGTGTGATGATCATGGGGCCCCTGTTGTCCCGGTTTGGAATGGGCTATATCCCCAAGCCAGGTGGGGACAAAATCGGTCGCCGCAGAATGGACACCCACTTCATCGGTTTCGAGAACTTGGGGGCCACATTCCGCTACGATGCTGGAGAGACTTTTTACCGGGCCGAAGCGCCTAATGGGCTGAAGGGGAGTCACATGCTGCTTGACGAGGCGTCTGTGACGGGCACGGCCAACATCGTTATGGCTGCGGCACTGGCCAAAGGGACCACCACCATCTACAACGCGGCTTGCGAGCCCTATTTGCAGCAGTTGTGCAAGATGATCAACCGCATGGGGGGCAAGATCTCCGGCGTGGGCTCCAATCTGCTCACCATCGAAGGTGTGGATTCGCTGGGAGGGTGTGACCACCGGTGCCTGCCCGACATGATCGAGATAGGGAGCTTCATTGGGTTGGCTGCCATGACGCGTGGTGAGGTGACCATCAAGGATGTCAGTTGGGATGACCTAGGTCAGATTCCGCGCATCTTTGAGCGCATGGGAATCGGGCTGCAACGCCGCGGCGAGGATTTGCATGTCCCGGCTCAGGATCACTACGAAATCGACACGTTCATTGACGGCTCCATCCTCACCGTGGCCGATGCACCGTGGCCTGGTTTTACGCCGGATTTGTTGTCCATCTTGTTGGTCACAGCCACCCAGGCCCGCGGCAGCGTTCTCGTGCACCAGAAGATGTTTGAGTCGAGGCTCTTCTTCGTGGACAAGCTCATCGACATGGGCGCGCAAATCATCCTCTGTGATCCTCACCGCGCCACGGTCATCGGCCTCGACAGAAAGGCCCCATTGCGGGGGGTGACCATGACCTCACCAGACATCAGGGCAGGTGTTTCCTTGCTGATTGCAGCCCTGTCAGCGGAAGGCCGTTCGACCATCCATAACATTGGCCAAATCGACCGGGGGTACCAGTACATTGAACACCGTTTGAGGGCATTGGGTGCCCAAATCGAGCGCCTTGCAGACTGAGGGTGTCACCTTGCGCGTTCCATCAGTAAATTGTCCATTCAAATGATCACGATGTCCATCTCCCGTTTCCCTTTCGCCCTTATGCTGGGTTTTCTTGTCGTGAGCACGTTTGGATTTGCACAGAATCCACGGGTGGGAACCAATGTGGGAGACGAAGCACCCGAATTGGTTCTTCAAGGCATAGAGGGGGACCAAATCCGGTTGAGCGATTTGCGTGGACAGCTTGTGCTCATTGACTTTTGGGCGAGTTGGTGTGGTCCGTGTCGGAGGGAGAATCCCAATGTGGTCAACGCATTTAAGAAGTACCGCAAGGCCAAATTCAAGTCGGCTGAAGGGTTCACGGTCGCCAGCGTTTCGCTCGACCGAAAGCAGGAAAGTTGGGAAAAGGCGGTCAAGCAGGACCAGCTTGACTGGGATTGGCACGGAAGCGATTTGTCCGGTTGGGACAGCGAGGCTGCGGGACTTTATGGAGTGAGCAGCATTCCCATGAGCTTTCTCGTGGATGAGAATGGCATCATCGTGGCCAAGAATCTCAGGGGCATGGAGTTGCACATCCAAATCGACAAGCACGTCGCCCGACTTTGATTGCCCTGTCAGGTCGACCGGGCACAACTGACAGCCGGTCGTTTTGCCTGTCACGTTGTCCGACGAAGTTGCCATGGCACGGGGATTGGACATGGCGTGCCAAACCTGTCAACCGATGACGATGCACACCATGAATGAGGAAGAGCACTTGGAGGGTTCGGAGCCCAGTGAGGCTGGAGAAGAGGTCACCACTGAAGAGGGGGTTTCTGGCTCCGAAGGTCCGGCAGAGGGCGAACCTGGTCTTACCGAAGATGAGGAGGCTTGGCGAGACAAGTACCTGCGATTGTATGCTGAGTTTGACAATTTCCGGAAGCGGACCATGCGGGAAAGGGCCGATTTGGTTCGAAGTGCAGGCCGTGACTTGACCGAGGCATTGCTTCCGGTTTTGGATGATTTCGAGCGCGCTGCAGCTGCCGAACAAGATCCAGAACAAGTGAGGGAAGGCTACCAGCTCATCGGACAAAAATTGCGAGGCCTTCTCGAGGCGCGCGGGCTTCAACGCATGGAGGCCAAGGGCAACGAATTCGATACGGATTTGCATGAGGCCATTACCCAGATTCCGTCGCCGACCGAAGATTTGAAGGGGAAGGTGGTCGATGTTGTGGAACCGGGATACAAACTCCACGACAGCGTGCTTCGTTTCGCCAAGGTGGTCGTCGGAAACTGATATTTCACCATGTCGAAACGCGATTTCTACGAGATTCTCGGTGTAGACCGGGGTGCCTCCGATGCCGACATCAAGAAGGCCTATCGGAAGCTGGCCATCAAATTCCACCCAGACAAGAACCCGGACGATGCAGACGCGGAGTCCCGGTTTAAAGAAGCTGCGGAAGCCTACGAGATCCTGAGTGATCAGCAGAAGAGGGCCAAATACGACCGCTTCGGACATGCTGGCATGGGCGGTGCCGCCGGAGGGGGTGCCGGGATGAACATGGACGACATCTTCAGTCAGTTCGGTGACATTTTCGGTGGGGCCTTCGGAGGCGCTTTCGGTGGAGGCGGCGGCGGAGGTGGACCCCGCCGTATGAAGGGGTCAAACCTGAGAATCAAGGTGCAGTTGACCTTGGAAGAAATTGCCGAAGGGGTGACCAAAAAGGTCAAGGTGTTTCGGTTGGTTCAAGCCGAAGGGGTCGAGTACGACACTTGCCGACAATGCAATGGAACCGGTCAAGTTCGTCGGGTCACAAACACCATCTTGGGCCAAATGCAGACGGCGTCGACCTGCCCAGCTTGCGGTGGCCTCGGACGAAGTGTGAAATCCAAGCCCAAGGATGCCGATGAGTATGGCCTTCGGCGGGAAGAGACGGTGGTGGACATCGAGATTCCAGCCGGTGTAGAGGATGGCATGCAGTTGAACTTGCGAGGCAAGGGAAATGCGGCGCCAGCAGGGGGAATGTCGGGAGATCTTTTGGTGCAGATTCGTGAGGCGGATCACGCGCTGTTTACCCGAAACAGCCGCAACCTTCACCTCGACCATTACGTGACGTTTGTGGAGGCTTCACTGGGCGCCCATTTGGAGATCCCCCTTTTGCAAGGCAAGGCCAAAATCCGCATCGATGCGGGCACCCAAAGTGGCAGGATTATGCGGCTCAAGGGCAAGGGGATGCCCTCTGTGGACAGTTATGGGAAGGGAGACCTTTTGGTCAACTTGAACGTCTGGACTCCGCAGAATTTGACTTCTGAGGAAAGAGAGGTCTTGGAAAAGTGGCGAGATGCCCCCAATTTTCAACCAAACCCTGACCCGCGTGAAAAAGGATTCTTTGATCGGGTGCGGGACATGTTCAGTTGATTCATGACGCCTTCCCTCCGCATCTCAGACCTCCGCAAGACCTTCGGAAAGCAACAGGTCCTCGATGGCGTGGGTTTCGAGGTGCCAAAAGGGGCCATCATGGGTTTGCTCGGACCGAATGGCGCCGGGAAATCCACCCTCATCCGAAGCATCATGGGCATTGTAGAACCCGATGCAGGAAAGATTGAATTGAACGGCACCCCATGGAGCCGAGATTCTGTTCGGGGCATTGGTTACCTCCCCGAGGAAAGGGGGCTTTACCGACCTTCATGTCTCGGTAAAGC
>CAXHAW010000165.1:0-4733 GCA_964014525.1 uncultured bacterium | reverse complement strand
ATCCTGTATTGGTTGTTTGGAGACATTCAGGGAATTCAAGCGCGTTTTGCAGACTTTGATCACGGCCACAACACGGCTTTTGAGGATTCTGGTTTGGTGACCTTCGATTTTGTCAAAGAGGGAATGGGCAGCCTGCAGTTTTCCACGGCTGTGGTCGAAGCCAATTTTGAGAGTTCCGTGACAATCGTGGCCGAGAAGGGGACAGTCAAGGTGGGCGGGCAGTACATGAATGAAGTGGAGTACTGCCGGGTTCAGGACTATGAGATGCCCGAGTTGCCTCCCTCTAACCCAGCCAACGACTACGGGACTTACAAAGGCAGTGCTGCCAATCACGGGTACATTTTTGACAACGTTGTGGAGACGCTCAACGGGCGTGGCCGGATCACCACCAATGCGTTGGAAGGCCTCAAGGTGGTGGACATGATCGAGCGGATCTATGCAGCCGCTGATCGGGGGTTCAAAGGTTGAGTTTGTCTCCTTGTCTCAAATTTCGAAGCCGATGCGTGGTGGCGTCATCCACTTTGGCATTGGATCTTTTCCAAGGCAACTGGCTTCTCATCGTGGCCTTGTTTCTGCAGCTGGTGGTGCGCGAAGTGCTAATGTCCTATTGGGGCTTTCGGGCCTTTTCCTCGAGGGACTGTATGTGATTTCTAAGTTCTTGTTCGAGTCGTATTCTCTTTGAGATATCCAAAAGCGTGACGAGGACGCAGTCTTGCAGGTTTTGGGGGATGGCCACTTGCACATTGAGGTAGCGTGCATGTCCGTCGGGGTCGCGGACAATCCACTCGCTGTCGATTTGCGTCTTGTTACGCCCTAATGACAGTGCATCTGAAAGGAATTCGGAAGCGTGAAGCGGTGTCATTCTGTCCACGAATTCCAAGTCAATCGAAACTGGATTTCTCAAGTTGAGCAGGTCTTTGGCACTGGCGTTGTTCAATTCCCATTGGATGGAGCGAAAGAGCAGACGGCTGATTTCCAGCGTGCTTTCCATGGAGGAGGGCTGGTCTGATTTAGACAGGCGCTCCTGCACTTGGAAGAAGGACTTTGCACGTCCAGTCAGGATGCCAGCTCCTGTTGCATTAAATGTGGCTTGCCAATGGTCAGACTCCTCCATAGCGAGGAAGTTTCCTTGGTTTTGGCTCTGGTTAGGGTGTGTCTCGGGGAAAGGCAAAAGCGATTGGATTCGCTGTGCCATCAGGGCTGCGCTGCTGCTGGTTTCATGGAACCCGTCGGCGCGCGTAGAGAGCCAAGGAACTTGGTCCTCGCGGGGGTTGAGCAGGACCAGAATGGGGATGTCCAGGGGCCCTTGCAATCTCAAACGCAGAAACGTTTCAAGGCGGTCCTTGGTCAATCCTTGCGTCCCCAAGATCCAGACATCGACATCTGGATTCGACGGGATTTCATCTAGTGCAGTCCACTCCAGCCTTTGTCCATTCTCCAAGGCGTTAGGCCATTTGGAGCGGGCAGCGAGCGACCCATGAACCAACCCGATGCGAATACATGTGGTCAGTGGCATGGAATGGCCTTTTGATGCGGGGATGGGCGCAGTGCCGATTCCCTTATGATGCCGATGTGCTCGATGGGTTTGTGTCAGTTTCGGTGGATTCGCGGTGGTGGGATCCGTCTGAGGCCGATGTCAGTTGGATTTGTGCATGGGGGTGCTTCCACCTGGCGCGAGGTCGTGAAGAAGGATGTATTTCACGAGATCGGAATTGCTTTTTAGGCGCATCTTTTCGAGAATTCGGCTTCTGTAGGTGCTGACCGTCTTGATGCTGAGGCTCAATTGATTGGCGATTTCTGTCATGGTCTTGCCTTCCCCGATGTAGAGGAGCACCTCATATTCCCTGTCAGAGAGGCTTTTGTGTGGCAATTCATTGTCGTCCTTGGCCATCTCTTCAATCATGAGACGGGTCAGTTCAGCGCTGATGTATTGTTTTCCTTCTACAACGGTGCGCATGGCTTCTTCCAGAATTTCAGGAGCACTGTCCTTGTGGAGATATCCCCTTGCACCGGCCTTGATCATGCGGATGGCGAACTGATCCTCGGGGTACATACTCAATGCGAGCACAGCGACCTCGGGATACATGGATTGGATTTGCTTCAACACTTCAAGTCCACTCCTTCCGGGCAGGCTAATGTCCAGCAGCAGTATGTCAGGCGTCTCTTTGCGGAACAAAGGGAAAATCGCTTCACCGCTGGCGACATCCTCCAGCACTTCAAAGTCGCGGAAGGACTCTACAATTTGACGCAGACCTGCCCGGACGATGTTGTGGTCGTCGCAGAGCACGACGGTTTTCTTTTCCATGATGGGAATTTATGGATTTGAGGGCAGAGGAATTTCAATAAGGATGGACGTGCCGCCTTCAAGTTGGGAGTTTACGTTGAATGTGCCACCATGGTTTCTGACGCGTTCCCGCATGCCGACCATTCCGAGTCCAGTGGGTTGTTCCATTGGTGCCTGACCTTGGTTCATTCCTTTTCCGTTGTCGCCGATTTCCAAGACCAACTTTCCGATTGGACAGGAGACCCTCACGTATGCGAAGTTGGCGTTGGCATGCCTTGAAATGTTGGTGAGGGCCTCTTGGACGATGCGGAACACGTCTGTCCGGACATCTTCTTGCAACTCTGGAAGGGTTTCCATGTGTAAGCCGCAGAGTCCCTTCTCGTTTTTGTTGAAGTCTTGAACCAGGGTCTCGATGCCCGCTGAGAGTCCCACTTGGTCCAGGACCACAGGGCGCAGGGAGCGGGAAATGTTGCGCACCTGTTGAATGATGTCCGTGTTGAGGTCCACCAGTTCTCTCAGTTTGTTTTGGGTTCCCATGCGATCAATGGCATCGTCTCCCAATTGACGGTCCACCCAGAATAAGCCAAGTTTTAGTGCTGTCAGCCCTTGTCCGAGCTGATCGTGGATGTCCCGCGATAGGCTCCGTTTTTCCTCGTCCCTTTCCCCTTCTACATGGCGAATCAGGGCGAGTAATTCACCATTCAGTCTCTCGGTTTCCTGTTCTGCGATGTACCGAAGGGCCCGGTTGCGATAGGCTTCAAGAACATTGTCCAGAGCCAATGGGAACTGGTCCAACCTTCGTTTTGAGAGGTAGTCGGCTGCACCGCTCCTCATGTAGTCAACAGCGAGTTCTTCCTCTCCGGCCCCTGTGATGACGATGAAAGGTGACTGCGGACTGATTTCGTTTTTGAGCTGCATGGCTTCCGCAGCATTGCCATCCGGAAGCAAGTGATCTGCGCAAATCAGATCCGGCTTTCGCCACTCCAACGCCTGTTTGAACTCGATCAAGGTGCTCGCCCTGCGCACCACTAGGTTTCGCTTAGAGCGCGCTGCCGCACCTTCAAAAATGGCGGCATCAATGTCATTGTCCTCCAGATGAAGAAGATCCAGGGCCACCTGAGAGCCTTCATTGAGAAGTGGATGGTTTCGATCCTCGGGAAAGGAGAATCCCATCTGAAGTGCCATCAGCCGATGATGGATCCGTAGGTGACCATGAAACTTCTGTCAGCTTCGAACAGGGGCAGACCGCTTTCCAAAAGTTCAATGGCTTGCGTCCGTTGACCGTCTGCGTCAAGTTGTTCGGCCGCATTGATGATCCCTGTCTTGAGCAGGTTTGCCATGGATTCGGTCAGAGGCTCATCTCTGAAATTCTCGATGTCTTCGCTGGCTGGAATCCGCCCAGTCATGCTGCCCATGAGTTCGATGGCGGTTCCCCAATGTTCGGTAGCATCCCGAGTGGACTTGGCATAGTAATTCGCCAGCCCGAGCATCACGTAAGCTGAGGGGTCGCTTTTGTCAAGTTTGGTCAAGTAGTTATAGAGGCTCTTCGCTCGGGTGTATTTCTCTGCATCCATCTCGGTGTCTGCCTGAGCGATCGTCTCTGAACGGAGGTCTTCTACAAACTCGAGCTGGTCTGGAACGAATTCCATTTCCTTGTCCTTCTTGATGAACTTCGTGCAGTACTTCAGGCTCTCTTTCAGCGCTTTCGGGTATTTCTCTTTGAGCTCTGGATCGTCGCTCTGGTGGATTTTCAGATAGGCCCGTGCCATGTACCCATAGGGTTCGGGGTGCTTCTTTGTGTTTTCCTTTTCGGTGTACCCAATCGCCCGGAAGAGGACGCGCTCGTATTTTTCGTCTACGAGATCCTCCAGCATCCGGCTGTATTTCGGGTCTTGTGCTTCAGCTTCGGACAAATTGGCAAACAAGGCCAAAGCCAAAGCCAGCATGGAAAAGATGTGCAGATTTCCTTTCATAATGGGAAAGGTAGGAACACGAGCGCGATTCGGGGGATTATTGCAGGGTGGAAGGTCTGCCAAAGCATGTCAACAATTCTGATCAGGGGGATGGAAAGGGATGTCCCATGTCCTGTGGTTTGGGCTTTTTTTCAACCCAAGGTTGGACTCCCTTTCCCTTTCAGAATGCCACGTGGACGCATTTTGATGGGGGAGGAGATGGTTTGGTCAATGCGCCCACAGGAAGTGGGAAGACCTACAGTTGTTTGGTGCCCGCGGTCGCGTGTGGAGGAGAGGCTGGAGGCCTCAGGGTATTGTGGATAGCTCCGATTCGGGCCTTGGCAAAGGAAATTCTGGTTTCCGCAGAGCGACTGCTGGATTACCACGATCGAGGGTGGACAGTGGAAGTGAGGACGGGTGACACCCCATCGTCTCAGAAGCAGCGTCAGGACAGGCGACTTCCTGAAGTCTTGATCACCACGCCTGAAAGCCTTCAT